>NZ_AFGF01000030.1 GCF_000219125.1 Acetonema longum DSM 6540 | reverse complement strand
CCTTTTCAACGGTCCCGTTCCAGCCACCAGGGTTCTCCTAACAGCCTGTCCAGTATAATGGCTACTGCCGACCGAACTGATAAATGGTTATAGTCTCCTGGCCCCAGGACGGGTTCTAAAATATAATCAAACTGCTGCATCACTGATTTTTCGATCCCCCAGCCGGTCCCGAACAAGATCAGACAGGGACGGGTCCCTGTCTCTATTGTTCGCCTCAGTTGCCCGTAAGAAACCGTGTTGGGAAAGCAGCGGGCATCGGTAGTCACAATAACGGGCGCTTGACGTTCCGCCTCGGTGATGCACCGAACAGTCATTTCCAAGCTTTCGGCCAGTTCCAGGATGTCCAGAGCCTCTTTGCGGTCCGGGTTATACTCAGCGCCCAAACCTGTCTGCCAGTGATCCATAATTTCTTTGACCAATTCCCGTTGGCTGGCAAGGGGATGAATCACAAAATAACGCTTTATATTATAAGTACGGGAACTACGGGCGATATCATGAATATCAAAATTGGTAACAGCCGAAGTAATGATCTCACCGTTTTTATTATAAATCGGATAGTGCAATAACCCTAAATAGACCGACGGCATATTAATCATTATCCTCCTCGTCGGCTATCTCCGCCAAAAGTTTTAGGTCGTATGGACTGAGATCGGCGGCTTGCAATAATTCCGGACGTTTTTTCTGCGTAATCCGCAAGGATTGTTTGCGCCGCCAGCGTTCAATTTTGGCATGGTCGCCGGACAATAACACCTCTGGCGCCTGCCAGCCGCGAAAATCACGAGGACGGGTGTACTGAGGGTATTCCAGCAACCCATTATAAAAGGAATCTTGCTGGGCTCCATCACTGGCGCCGAGAACTCCAGGCAGCATCCTGGCTACAGCATCCGTCACCACCATGGCCGGCAATTCACCGCCAGTCAGGACATAATCACCGATCGACAGGGATTCATCGGCTAAAAAGGCGCGAATGCGTTCATCCACTCCTTCATAATGACCGCAGATCAGGACGAGATGCTGGAATCCGGCCAGTTCTTTGGCTTTATCCTGGGTGAAAGTCTGTCCGCCCGGACACATCAGGATAATTTTTCGTTTAATTGCCTCCTCCCCTGTCAACAGACTTTCCACCGCAGCAAAGACAGGTTCCGGTTTCATAACCATCCCTGAACCGCCGCCGAAAGGGTAATCGTCTACAATATGGTGCTTATCCACGGTAAAATCGCGGGGATTGGTAACGTTAACCACCAGCAATCCGGTCTCTCTGGCTCTTTTAATGATACTATGCCCCAAGGGGCCGGCAAACATCTCGGGAAATAAAGAAATAATATCAATCTGCACAGCTATTCACGATTCCCATTCTTCTTGGAGTTTAACCACGATTTTTTTGCCGGCAGTATCGATGGAGCGTACCACCTCTTTCAATGCCGGAATTAAACGTGTGGAGTCGTTCTCTGCCGTAACCGCATACACGTCATTGCTGCCGGTCTGAATGATATCCGTCACCGCCCCAAGATATACCCCTTCTTCTGTGTACACTTTGCAATCCAGAATTTCAAATAAATAATAATGCCCTGCAGGCAAAGGCATTACTTCTTCTTTAGGAATCTGTATGTATTTTCCCCGCAATAATTCAGCCTCATCACGGGTATTGCATTCCCGGAGTTTGATCAGTACAAACTGCTGGTGAAATTTTATGTTTTCGACAGTGGCAGCCGATTTATCATCAAAGTAAATGCGTTTCAGACTTTGAAACCGCTCAGGGAAATCTGTCAAAGTAACGACACGAAGGTCACCCCGCACACCGTGCGGGGCAACAATCTTGCCGACAGCAATCAGAGTTGTCATATCAGCTATCAACTACGAAACGCGACGATTTTGCCGTTTTCCAGCAATATTTCCGTAGACATAATGCGGTGCAGATCATCGCCCACATTGACGGTCACGACTCTTTGCATATTCCCCTGAACAATCTCGGCGCCAATCTCGAGCTGAGCCGTTTCTTTCAGTTTTTCTGTCATATGATTTTTGAAGTCAAGCCGTTTCTGCTTTTCCGCTTCCACTTGCTGCCGCAAAGAAATCAGTCCCTGGGCATCAATTTTAGCCTGCTCCGCCATAATGCGCTTTGCCTGAAAATCAATCTGCTGCAGTTCCATGTCGGCTTTTTTGATGGCTTCCTGGACCTCAGCCGCCAACTGGGCTTTTAATTCATCCGTGACTTTCGCCTTAATTGTTATGGGACAATGCAAGGTGATGCTATCCATACTGAATCACTCCTTAAATGATCTCAACCATGACTTTTTTGTTATCGCGGGTAGCAGCTGCTTTTACTACTGTACGAATCGCTTTGGCGATACGACCCTGTTTGCCGATAACTTTGCCCATGTCTTCAGGAGCGACGCGTAATTCAAAAATGGTAGCATCATTGTCTGTTGTTGCGGTAACATTGACTTGATCCGGGCATGTAACCAACGCCTTGGCAATTATTTCTACCAATTCTTTCATAGCGATCACGCCTCTTTCTTGCTGCGCTTAACCTCATCCCACTGTTTCATGACGCCGATATCGCTCAATAACGATTTTACAGTGTCAGTAGGCTGGGCGCCTTTCTGCAGCCAGTCGATGGCTTTTTCGGCATCAACCTTAATAACTGCCGGTTCTACAGTAGAATCATAATGACCCAGTATATCAATAAAACGGCCATCACGCGGCGAACGGGAGTCGGCAACAACCACACGGTAAAAAGGATTTTTCTTGGCTCCCATACGCATTAAACGGATTTTAACTGCCATATATATCACCTCCTTCATAGAGTATCCTATCATATAGAAATTATTTGAAAAAAGGCAGATTAAATCCTTTTGGTTTTCTACCACTTTTTTGCATAAGCTGAAACCGCTTCATCATTTTCCGGGTTTCTTCAAACTGTTTGAGCAGGCGGTTCACATCCTGTACTTTCGTGCCGCTGCCGCTTGCAATCCGTTTGCGTCTGCTGCCGTTAATAAGGGCCGGATCCTGTCTTTCTTTTTTGGTCATAGACCGAATAATGGCCTCGGTGCGCTTCAGATCCTTTTCATCCAATTCGGCGTTTTTCAGCTGTTTGAGTTGACTGCCCATGCCGGGAATCATACTCAGAATCTGCTCCATAGAACCCAGTTTGCGAACCTGCTGCAGCTGCTCCAAAAAATCGTCAAAGGTAAAAGAATCTTTGCGGAGTTTTTTCTCCAGTTCTCTGGCCTTATCCAAATCCAGGCTGGCCTGGGCTTTCTCAATGAGACCCAGCACATCCCCCATGCCGAGAATGCGGGAAGCCATCCGGTCAGGATAAAACGGTTCTAAAGCATCCAGTTTTTCGCCCATACCGGCGAATTTGATCGGACAGCCAGTCACAGCCTTAATGGACAAGGCCGCCCCGCCGCGGGCATCGCCGTCGAGTTTGGTCAGGATTACGCCATCCAGACCCAGTTGGCCGTTAAATGCCTCGGCCACCCCCACCGCGTCCTGACCGGTCATGGCATCCACCACTAACAGGATTTCATGCGGTTTCGCCTGTCCTTTAATCAAGCGCAATTCCTGCATCAACTCTTCGTTAATATGCAGCCGTCCGGCTGTATCGATAATGACCACATCCCGCAGCAAGGCATTGGCCTGGTCAATACTTTTTTGAGCAATGGTCACCGGACTTTCTTGATCTCCCAGGGTAAAAACCGGAATATCCAGCTGCTGACCTAATACCTGCAGCTGTTTAATCGCCGCCGGACGATACACGTCAGCCGCAACCAGCAGGGGCCTTTTATTCTGCCTTTGCAGAAGGTTGGCCAATTTTCCGGCGGTAGTCGTCTTGCCGGCTCCCTGCAAGCCTACCAGCATAATCACAGTAGGCGGCCGGGAAGAGATATTGAGACGGCTTTGGGTCCCTCCCATCAAGGCAGCAAGCTCGTCATAGACAATTTTAACCACTTGCTGTCCCGGCGTCAGACTGTCCATGACTTCCTGGCCAATAGCCCGTTCTTTTACCCGGCTGACAAAATCCTTGACCACCTTAAAGTTAACGTCTGCCTCCAGAAGCGCCATCCGCACTTCTCGCAGAGCTTCACTCACATCCGTCTCGGAAAGTTTGCCACGACCGCGCAGTCGCTTGAATGTATCCTGTAACTTATCGGCTAATCCCTCAAAAACCATTTCTGGCTGGCTCCTTTCCTCCGATTCCCCGCTCGTAATCAAGCAAGGATTCCACGACCCGGATGATTTCCCGCAGTCGTGGCTGCGGTTCCGTTCCTGATATATTGACTAAGGATTCGTGTATCTGGCTCAACAGTTCCTGCTCATGGTGAAACCGTTCCACCAGCTTCAATTTTTTTTCATAATCCAGCAAAACTTGTTCGGCCCGCTGCAGAATATCATGTACCGACTGCCGGGATACGCCGAATTGATCGGCAATTTCCGCCAGAGACAAATCATTCAGATAATGCAGCCGGATATATAACTGCTGTTTTTCTGTTAAAAGCGCCCCATAAAAATCATATAACGATCCAATCAACAGCATTCTGTCAAGCATTGCGGCACCCTCCGCCAACTACTCACTTATGACAGTATAAAGCACAGTGATTTCATTGTCAAGGATTATTCCTTGTCAGCAAATAATGCGGCAACAAACTCTTCCGGAATAAACGGTCTTAAATCATCCATACCCTCACCCACGCCAATCCAGCGGACGGGAATATCTAACTCGTGCTTGATGGCCAGCACTACGCCGCCTTTGGCCGATCCGTCCAGCTTGGTCAAAACAATGCCGGAGACCTGAGCGGCCTGGCTGAAAATATTGGCCTGGCTCATGGCGTTCTGTCCGGTGGTGGCATCCAAAACCAGCAGGGTTTCATGGGGAGCGCCGACAATTTCTTTGGCAATCACCCGATGGACTTTTTTCAGTTCTTCCATTAAATTGGTTTTGGTATGAAGCCGGCCCGCAGTATCGATGATCAGCACATCAACCCCTCTGGCCACTGCGGATTTACAGGCGTCATAAGCCACAGCTGCCGGATCTGCGCCTTCGGTATGCTTCATGACATCGGCGTCGATGCGTTTGCCCCAGATTTCCAGCTGATCAATGGCGGCAGCCCGGAACGTGTCGCCGGCAGCCAGCATCACTGATTTTCCCTGTTGGCGGAAATAGCGGCCCAGTTTGCCGATCGTTGTTGTTTTACCGACGCCATTGACGCCAACAACCAGCAAAACCAAGGGCTTATGCCCGCCCTGGGAAATCGCTGCAGCGTTCAGCGCTAAAATTTCCGTCATCCGCTTCCTCAAATAAGGCTTAAGATCCTGAGGTGTCTCTATTTCTTTCTTTTTGATGGCGGCTTTTATATCCGACAAGAGGGTTTCCGTGGTCTTGACACCCACGTCTGCCGTCAGCAAAATCGCTTCCAGCTCCTCTAGAAGCTCATCGTCAATTTGGGCATAGCCAACTACAAGCCGCTCAATATTTTCTGTCAGATTTTTTCTGGTTTTCTCCATTCCTGCCTTTAATGCATCAAAAAATCCCATGGCTCCTCCTATACTGACTCTGCGATTATATTATCCTTATATTCTTAGCCAGCCCTATCCATAAATTTAACGGATACTAAACGTGATACCCCCGACTCTTCCATCGTAACGCCATGCATCATGTCGGCTGATTCCATGGTCCCTTTACGGTGAGTGACAACAATAAACTGAGTTTTCTTAGCATAGTCTTTCAAAAATTCACTAAACCGCTGGACATTAGCCTCATCCAGGGCTGCGTCAATCTCGTCCACGGCGCAAAAAGGCGCGGGACGATAGGCCAAAAAGGAAAATAACAGGGCAATAACGGTCAGAGCCCGCTCACCGCCTGATAATAAAGCCAGGTTTTGCTGTTTTTTCCCCGGCGGCTGTACGGTAATTTCGATTCCTGTTTCCAGGATATTATCCGGGTCTACCAGACAGACTTCGGCCTTGCCGCCGCCAAACAAGCGGGTGAAAATATCGGAAAAATGCTCATTGATCTGGGCAAATGCGGCGATAAACTGCTTGGACATGGTTTGATCGATGTCGAAAATCACCGAGAGTAAACAGTCTTTGGCTTCCACCAGATCCTTATACTGCTGCTGTAAAAATTCAAATCGGTCCTTAATGCGGATGTATTCTTCGATGGCCCCAGGATTGATCGGCCCCAAAGCCGTAATTTCAAATTCCAGTTGTTTAATTCTGGAGGCCAGGGAATGATGATCCTCTTTTAAGTACATTTCCTGAGCCGCTTCCAGCGTCAGGCAAAAATGATCTTTCAGCTGCTCAAAGCCATAATTTACTTCATATTCGTATTTTGTTACCATTAATTGCAACTCATGCAATCGATTCTCAGTTTCATGACAGCGTCGACGCAGTTCTTTGGTTTCTGCTTCCAGTTTCTGCATCCCGGAAAGGATCGCCATTTTATTGGCGTAGAATTCTTTTCGATTATTCTCCGCCAAGGCCTTACGGCTGAGCAGGTCGTTTTTAGTTTCGACAATACTCTGCAGTTCCTGCCGGCAACCTTGAATCTCGCCCAGCCATGTTTCCTGATCCTGATTCAGACTTTTTAGCTGATGTACATAACTGTCCATATCCGTGCGATATTTGCCGCAAATTCCTTCCAGAGCCAAGGCTTCTTGCTCCAGAGTGGTATATTTCACCTTTAAGTCGGTAATACGAGCAGCGTATATTTCTCTATTGCCTTGTAGAGTTTTTAAAGCAGACTGCCACTGACTAACCTGATCTTTGTGCTGATGACTTCTATTTTCAAATTCGACGATTTTCTGGCGAGTCAGAGCGGCTTTCTCCTCAAGGGCCATTTTTTCTTGTTCTATTATGAGAATTTCTTCTTCAATGGTTTTAAGAGTCAGACAAATCCGCTCCTGATCAGCCGCTGTCTTTGCGACACTGCCTTCCAGCTGAACAGACTGCAGCCTGGTCCCATTTTTTTCCTCGCTCTGAGCCGAAAGAGCCTGGTTGAGGTTGGCCAGCTCTTCCTTCCATTGTTCCCGTGCTGCGTTCAGCTGGCTTAATTGACTGCTCAGCTGGGCGGTTACTTGCTGCAGAGACTCGATTTCACTGGCCCGGCCTAAGAAGCTTGATTCCTTGCGATTGCTTACGCCGCCGGTCACGGATCCTCCCGGATGCAGCTGTTCTCCGTCCAGGGTGACAATTCGCAGGGAATAGGAGTATTTGCGAGCAATGGTCAAAGCTGTCTCCAGATCTTTCACAACTACCGTGCGCCCCAGAAGATACTCCGTTACATTGGCAAACTTGGCATCGGTATGGACCAATTGAGAGGCCAGTCCCACAACGCCTGCTTCTTTAGCTGCGTTTCGCTCAAAATCACGGGGAGGTCTCAACTGGATGGTATTAAGGGGTAAAAAGGTAACCCGGCCAGATTTTTGTTGTTTCAGATAATCAATGGCTTTTTTGGCCACAGAGTCATTTTCCACGATCAGATGCTGCAGCGCCGCCCCCAAAGCGGTTTCCACTGCCAGTACATACTCAGCGGGAACAGAAATAACCTGGGCCACTGCGCCAAGCACACCGGGGCGCCAGTCGGCCTGAGCTTTTAAAATGCTTTTGATCCCCTGGCCGAACCCTTCGTAATCCTGCTGCATATTCTGCAGAATTTGCCAACGGGACTTGGACTCATTCCAGCGTTGCGTCACTTGTTTCTCTTCACTGGCTAAGGAAAATCCTTTTTGTTCCAGGCTTTGCTTTTGCTGATACAGAACCTGGATTTTTTCATCCGCCAGCTGCATATTCCGCCGTAGCGCGGACTGCTGTTCCTGCAACTGACCGAGCGTCCCGTCAATCTGCTCCAGCTGCAGATTGCAGTTGGCTTGCTCGGTCTGCAATTGCCTTTGCCGGGATGCAAGCTGCGTTGTTTGGCGATCCAGGGACTGCAGGCTGTTTTTTTCACCGGCCAATTCCTGCAGATAGTCAAAGGCCTGATCTCTGCCCTGGGCAATTTGTTCCTCTATCGCTGCCAATTGTCGGTTGGTTTCACTGAGTTCGGCTTCGGCCAAAATGACTGTATTATTAAACTGCAGAGCATGATCTCTTTTTTCTGTAAACCCTGTCTGCGATTCTGCGAGTTTTTGCTGAATCTGCCGCACTTGCTCGCCGACCCGAAGGATATCGGCCTGAATTCTCTCAATGGCCTGATTTTTTTGGACAATACGTTCTTCCAGAACTGCCGTTCTTCCATCCAGCCGTTCGGTTTCGGTATGGATACCGTTGATTTCGGTTTCGCAAACGCTGACTTGCGAGTCTGCCGCCTGTAGTTCGGCCGTAAGCTTTTCCAATTCAGCTTCACTGACAGATAAGCGGGTTGTCATTTCAATCCGCCCGGATTCAAAGGCTTCCCGTTCCGCATTAGCGCTGGTCACCATCTGTTGCGCCCGTTGCAGCTTATTTAAAAGCTGGGTAACCTGGCAGGCAACCAATTCGTGATGCCAGGTATTATACTGCTCTGTTTTGGCCGCGCTTTCCGATAAAGGGGTCAGCTGGGTCTCCAGTTCAGCCATAATATCCGCTACCCGCACTAAGTTTTGCTCAGTGTCGTCCAGCTTGCGCAGGGCCTCTTTTTTTCGGTGCTTGTATTTAGTAATCCCGGCCGCTTCCTCAAATAGCAAGCGGCGTTCTTCCGGTTTGCTGTTTAAAACTTCATCGATTTTATTCTGGCCGATGATCGTCATAGACTCCCGGCCAAGTCCGGCCTCAGTCAACAAATCCTGAATGTCCTTAAGGCGGCATAAGGATTTGTTGATCATATATTCACTCTCGCCGGAACGGAATACCCGCCGGGTAATAATCACTTCGTTATAATCCAGCGGCAACGCATGATCGGAATTATCGAAAATCAGCGAGACTTCCGCCACCCCCAGAGGCCGCCGTTTGGTGCTGCCGGCAAATATAATATCTTCCGTTTTAGCGCCGCGCAAGTTGCGGATATTCTGCTCTCCCAGCACCCAGCGGATTGCGTCTGAGATATTGCTTTTGCCGCTGCCGTTAGGCCCGACGATAACAGTAATCCCCGGCCCAAATTCAAGTTCAGTTTTATCGGCAAAAGATTTGAATCCATATGCTTCAAACTTGCGTAGTAGCAAGAACATCCCCCTCTCACCTAGCGTAACCTAGTCATCAAGATTTTACCACGTAATGCTGACGCAAGACAACGAGAAAAAAGCCTGCCTTGCGGATCTTGTTTCCACCTTGGCGAGAAACAAGACCGCTTTGCGGATCTTGTTTCCGCTTAAATAAAAAACCTGTCTGCGCCGCAAACAGGTTTTTTACAACAAAATTCTAACGCGGTTCTACTATGAATCGAATCGAAGTCCGTTCTTCCCCATCAATCGTGATTTCCGTAAATGCCGGTATTGTCACCAGATCAATGCCATTAGGAGCAACAAAGCCACGTGCAATTGCTATCGCCTTAATGGATTGATTGACCGCCCCCGCCCCTACAGCCTGCAGTTCGGCGGATCCCTTTTCCCGCAGCACTGCAGCGAGCGCTCCAGCAACAGATTTAGGGTTGGATTGTGCAGATACTTTAAGCATTTCCATCACTTAACCTCCTTTGAAGTTAGAGCATATATAGCTATAAGTATTCTGCTCGTTTCCTATAAATTCCTTCCTTTACAGTTTTTAAACAGAAAATAGCATCGATTTATTTCCGACAAATTTCGTGGAATTAAATTCAATTACGACACTGCCCTTATGGTCCAAATCTCCCCGCAATTTGCATACAACCCCATATTCCCGCTGCCAACGCAGGAGATTGTTATTTTTCATTCCCCGCATTTTGGATTCTTCCTGGGGATGAAAATGTATAATCACCGGATTTAGGCGGGAAGCCGGCGGCAGACCGATTTGCTCCAAAGCATGAGCAACCACAAGGTAATAAATATGAGAATCCACCAGTTCGCCAAAGGCCGGATGATAGGGACCGGCCACAGTGACAGCCGAGTCCTCCAGTTCCCGGCTTGCCTGAAGCCCGGTTCGTATCACCGGAATATGATTGCGTTCACAAAGCAGCTTCATGTAAGCACAGCGCTTTACCGCCTCATCAAGGGATAGAGGACGGAATTCTCCCTGCTGATACATATCCGCTAAGGCGGTACCGGCCAGGACCACAGTTGGATACAGACGGATAAAGTCCGGCCGGCACTTTACCGCCAATTCAGTGGTTTTGATCAGCTTATGCCAATTTTCCTTCGGCAAACCGGGCATAAGCTGAACGCCGCAGGTAAAGCCGGCTTGTTTGACCAGTTCCACTGCCCGGATTGCATCCCGGGCGGTATGCCCCCGGTTGGCAGTCTGCAGCACGGCATCATCCAAAGACTGGACGCCCAGTTCCACCGTAGCGACCTGATACTGTCTCAGTCTGGCGACGGTATCAGGATCAATGCAATCCGGCCTGGTTGAAAGCCTGATCGCGTCAATTTTCCCGGTGCTCAGAGCCTCATAAGCAGGCCGAAGAAAAGAACATTGCGTGTCGGCAGGCAAGGCGGTGAAGCTGCCCCCGTAAAAAGCCACTTCTACAAATGTGGTCTCACGGGAAACAGTCATCAGATACCGGTTGATCGTCTCAGCAAGCTTTTCTGGCTTCACCGGTTCAGTGTTGCCGGTGATTTTATGCTGATTGCAAAAGACACATTGCCGGGAACATCCGTAATGGGGAATAAAGATGGGAATAATGCATCGTTTCATATGGGTTATCCTTCATCTCAAATTCTCAAAGCTCTGGGAGAAGAAAACTCCTCTTCGCAGAGTTTTTTCGTCTAAATAGAGCATTACACACCTCCAAATTCAGGAAGTGTGTAATGTGTGCAATTCACCGAGCGCTTGTTTCGCAGCGTTTTGTTCCGATTCTTTTTTCGTCTTGCCGGCGCCAATCCCCAGCCGCCTGCCGTTGACCGAAACAGCAACTTCAAACAATTTGTCATGGTCAGGCCCCCGCTCGCTGACAACCTCGTACTGAACTTTGCCGTCAGTGTTTTTCTGGACCCTTTCCTGTAATATTGTCTTATAGTCATTGTTGTATTCGCCGCGTTCCACCATGAGTAAATCCCGTTGAAAATGTTTGAGAATAAACTCAAAAACGCAGTTAAACCCGGCATCCAAATAAATAGCCCCAATTACCGCTTCAAAAGCATCTGCCAATATCGATACGCGTTCACGTCCGCCAGAACTCAATTCACCTTTTCCCAGGAGCAGATGCTCGCCGATACCAAGTTTAACGGCATGCTGGGCCAAAGTTTGCTCGCAGACGATGGTTGCCCGGGCTTTCGTCAATTCACCTTCAGGCAGTCTGGGAAAATATCGGTAGAGATAATCGCTGATGACCAGATCCAAAACGGCATCCCCTAAAAACTCAAGACGCTCATTATCAACAATATCAACGCCTTTATACTCGTTAGCATAAGAAGTATGAATTAACGCTTGGTGAAATAAAATCAGATCAGAAAAACGGATGCCTATTTTGTCGCTTAGAGCAGATAGCGTCCGGATCCTGCGTTTATCCAACATAGTATCACTTTCCCATTACTACCCCAGATATTTTTTGACCAAAATTGTTGCATTGTGACCGCCAAAGCCAAAGGAGTTGGAGATAGCCACCCGAACCGTTTGTTTCCGGGATTTGTTGGGAACATAATCCAGGTCAAGCTCTGGGTCCGGTGTATCGTAATTAATCGTAGGGGGAATTTCGTCTTTTGCAACGCTCAGGACGCTGGCCACAGTCTCAACGCCGCCTGCCGCCCCCAGCAAATGCCCGGTCATGGATTTAATCGAGCTAATTGCCAATTTACTGGCATGAGAGCCGAACAGGGACTTAATTCCCAGAGTTTCATTTTTATCGTTCAAAGGAGTGGAAGTGCCGTGAGCATTGATATAATCCACATCTTCCGGTTTCAGTCCCGCATCGGCAATAGCCGCCGCCATACACTTGGCTGCCTGGACACCTTCCGGAGCAGGAGCGGTGATATGATAGGCATCCGCATTGCTGCCATAGCCGGCTATTTCAGCGTAAATGCGAGCCCCGCGAGCCAAAGCATGCTCCAGGGACTCCAGGATGACAATACCGGCGCCTTCGCCCATGATAAAGCCATCACGGCCTTTTTCAAACGGACGGGAGGCTTTTTCCGGTTCATCATTACGGGTAGACATAGCCTTCATCGAGCAGAAGCCGGCCACTGCCGCAGGAGAAATAGGCGCTTCTGTACCGCCGGCTACCATCACATCGGCATCGCCACGCTGAATCATCTTGAAGGCATCACCGATGGCATTCGTGCCGGTCGCGCAGGCTGTGACCACACAGGTGCAAGGCCCCTGCAGTCCGAAAGTAATAGATGTTAAGCCTGAAGCCATGTTAGCAATCATCATCGGGACAAAGAAGGGACTGATTCGGTTCGGACCTTTGTCAAACAAGGTTTTATACTGGTCATGTAATGTTTCTATACCGCCTATGCCGGTGCCAATCACGGTACCGATCCGGCTGCGATCTTCTTTTTCCAGCTCCATGCCGGAATCCTCTAAGGCCATCTTAGCGGCGGCAATGGCAAACTGAGTGGAACGGTCCATCCGTTTCGCTTCTTTTTTATCAATAAATTGTGTAGGGTCGAAATCCTTCACTTCACCGGCAATCTGGGTGGCATAATCCGTCGGATCAAATCGACTGATCCGGGTAATGCCGGATTTACCCTCCATCAGGGAATTCCAAAACGCGTCCTTGCCAATGCCTATCGGGCTAATAGCC
Source organism: Acetonema longum DSM 6540 (assembly GCF_000219125.1). Lineage (NCBI taxonomy): Bacteria > Bacillati > Bacillota > Negativicutes > Acetonemataceae > Acetonema > Acetonema longum. The sequence goes on along the minus strand of NZ_AFGF01000030.1, from coordinate 14,871 downwards.
CCTAACCCTGTAACAACTACTCGTTTTTTCATATTATCACCTCTTAATGACTGATTACTCTATTTCTTTTGCTTCTTTTACCAATCGAGCAAATATTTCTTTAACTGGCAGAATCTCTTTTATTTTATGAATATACTCGCCTGTAAACACTAACCCGGTTTCCACGTCACCCTGCTGTGCCCTGATAAGGGCCTTAATAATACAAAAATTCTTTGCACAATGTTTCAGACAGGCGTCACAGGTTTGCGGTACAGGAGCAGTACCTTCAATTGTTTTCGCCGCAAAAGGGTTATTGATCGCCCTGCCAGGAAGTCCTACCGGACTTTTAATTATGACAACGTCTTCCGGTTTGCTTTTCAGGTAGAATTCTTTCAGAGCAGGTCCCGCGTTTGATTCCTCGCTGGCCGCAAAACGAGTTCCCATTTGAACCCCGTCAGCTCCCAGTTTAATGACTTCCGCTACATCACGTCCGTTAATCACGCCGCCAGCGCCAATCACAGGAATATTGACAGCCTTTTTGATGCCCGGCAGTAAATCGCGCATGGATTGATCCGTGCCCAGATGTCCACCGGCTTCCTTGCCTTCGACCACAATGGCCGAAGCGCCGAGCGTTTCGGAGATTTTAGCCAACTTAACGGAAGATACGATCGGTACTATCGGAGTACCGGAATCTTTGCCCATTTGAAACATATCGCGCGAGAAGCCGGCGCCTGCAACCACCAGGTCAATACCTTCTTCAATTGCTGTTTTTACCAAGTTGGCAAACTGTCTGGCCGCCACCATAGCATTAATACCTATAATCCCTTTAGTCAGATGGCGGGCAAGTCGAATTTCATGACGTAATTCATCAAGTGTCATACCTGATGCCGCAATTAGACCAATGCCACCTTCGCTGGCCACTGCCGCCGCCAAGGGAGCCGTTGATATCCTAACTGCCATGCCGCCCTGTATAACGGGTACTTTGGCAATCAGACTGCCTATTCTTAGTTCTGGTAGTCTCAAGCAGCAACTCCTCCATTTCAAATAGCACATTACCTTTAAGAAAGTCCCGCGAACAGCTATGCTATGATCCACGGGACTTTCTTATTTTCACAGGTAATTTTGATTAACCTTGCTTTTCTTTGTCTATGTACTCCACTGCATCTTTAACGGTCTTAATTTTCTCAGCTGCTTCATCAGGAATCTCAATATTAAATTCCTCTTCAAACGCCATGATCAATTCAACAATGTCCAGAGAATCTGCACCGAGATCATCAATAAAAGTGGAATCCATAGAAACATCGGCTTCATCAACGCCTAATTGTTCAACAGCAATCTCTTTTACTTTATCAAACGTAGTCATGAGTTTCACCTCCTTCCACTGCTTGAATCAAAACTTACATTTACAACTTGTAATGCAGCAAATTACATGACCATACCGCCGTCAACATTTAAAGTTTGTCCGGTAATATAGTCTGTCTGGTCAGAACCTAAAAATACTACGGCCGCTGCCACATCTTCCGGCATACCCGGACGACTTAACGGAATGCCTTTGGCAAACTCGGCTTTGGCCTGTTCTGGCAAGTCTGCGGTCATATCAGTCATAATATATCCAGGCGCCACAGCATTCACGGTAATCCCCCGTGAAGCCAGTTCTTTGGCCATGGATTTGGTAAAACCAATTACACCGGCTTTCGCTGCCGCATAATTGGATTGTCCGGCATTCCCCATAATCCCGACCACAGAGGTCATGTTGATAATTTTTCCGGATTTTTGCTTGATCATCACGCGGGAAACCTGTTTAGTGCAATGGAAGATACCTTTCAGGTTGGTATTCAGTACCGCGTCCCAGTCTTCTTCCTTCATGCGCATTAGCAGATTATCCTTAGTGATTCCGGCATTATTTACCAGAATATCAATTTTGCCAAAGGCATCGAGCGTCTGTTTGACCATGTTCTCTACATCTTCGCTGCGGGAAACATCAGCCTGGACCATCATTGCCTGTCCGTTTATTTTTTGGATCTCGTCCAAAGTTTGCTGCGCTGCAGCTGCATTACCGGCATAATTGACAACTACCTTTGCACCGGCCTTAGCCAAGGCGATACATACAGCTCGTCCTATGCCGCGGGAACCGCCGGTAACAATAGCTACTTTATTGTCTAAAAGCATTTTAACGAACCTCCTTGAAATAATCAAGGGATTTTTCTAATGACGCAATATCTTCTACATTTAAGCCAGTCATTTCTTTGGCAATTTTCTTGGTAAAACCGGTCAGAACCCTGCCCGGACCGACTTCGACAAAAACATGAGTCCCCAATCCGATCATCGTGGCTACAGAATCTTCCCACAATACTGGATTGGCGGCTTGCTTAACCAGCGAAGACTGGATCATGTCCTTATTCTGCACAGGTTTACCGTTAATATTGGCCACAACCGGTATCGTTGCGTCCTTAATCGCTATTTTATCCAATTCCAAGGCCAATTTTTCCGCCGCCGGCTGCATTAATGTGCTATGGAAAGGAGCGCTGACAGGCAGTAAAACCGCTTTCTTGGTTCCGGCTGCTTTCAATAATTCCACGGCTTTATCGACGGCGGCAGTCTGACCGGCAATAACGATTTGCCCCGGGCAGTTAAAATTGACTGCCTGAACCGGTCCCGCCTCGGCGGAAGCCTTACGGCACATTTCGATAACCAGGTCACGCTCAGACCCCATAATTGCCGCCATACTGCCCTGTCCCAGAGGAACAGCTTCCTGCATGAATTCCCCCCGTTTACGAACCAGCTTCACGGCGTCGGTAAAGGACAAAGAGCCTGCAGCCACCAGTGCGGAATATTCTCCCAGGCTATGACCGGCCACAATATCCGGAGTAATGCCGTGCTCTTTCAAGACCTCATAACAGGCAACGCTCATCGTCAAAATTGCCGGTTGGGTGTTAAAGGTCTTTTTTAATTCTTCCTCCGGCCCGTTAAAGCACAGATCGGTGACGGAAAAGCCCAAAGCCTGATCGGCAGAATTAAAGAATCGCTTTACAACATCATATTTCTCATATAATTCTTTGCCCATGCCTACGGTTTGAGATCCCTGCCCGGGAAAAACAAACGCGATTTTACTCATAAAACAACCCCCCTTATTTCGCTTGGGAACATTGACTGATTTCATTTACAATTGAGGGTATGCCTTTAACCAGATCCTGAATAATTTCCGCCACAGGTTTGACATCCTCGACCATACCGGCAATCTGTCCGATCATAATCGAGCCACATTCCACATCGCCGTCCCGGGCTGCCGCTTTCAATTTTCCCGCTCCCAAATTGCCAAACTCTTCGAGGGAGGCCCCGCGTTTTTCCATTGCCAGAAAATCACGGGTCAATTTATTGGCCAGACAGCGCACCGGATGTCCGGTAGATGTCCCTGTGACCACGGTGGAACGGTCTCTAGCCTTAATAATGGCATGCTTATATTCCGGATGAGCAATACATTCAGTGGAGACAACAAACCGCGTTCCGATTTGAACGCCTTGAGCGCCCAGCGCCAGAGCAGCGACGACTCCTCTAGAATCGGCGATTCCTCCAGCTGCAATCACCGGGACATTAACAGCATCGACGACCTGAGGCACCAAAGCCATGGTGGTAACTTCACCGATATGACCGCCGCTTTCCATGCCTTCGGCAATCACAGCGTCCACTCCGGTCCTTTCCAGTCTCTGAGCTAACGCAACCGAGGCAACCACCGGAATCACTTTTGTTCCGACGGCTTTCAACGCGGGAATATATTCGGCCGGGTTACCGGCACCAGTAGTAACGACCGGTACCCTTTCTTCGATTACGACCCGCATGACATCCTTAACAAAAGGAGACATGAGCATAATGTTTACACCGAAAGGCTTATCCGTCAAGATCTTGGTTTTACGAATTTCAGCCTGCAACAAATCGTGCGACATATTCGCTGCACCGAGAAGTCCCAAGCCGCCTGCATTGGATACGGCAGCCGCCAATTCTGCGGTTGCCACCCAAGCCATACCTCCCTGCAGGATAGGATACTCAATATGCAGCAAGTTACATATATTAGTTTTAAGCAACAGTATTATCTCCTTTGCACCATTTTAGCACGCAGGCTGCCCATGTCAGCCCGGCGCCAAAGCCAACTAAAACAACCAAGTCTCCATTTTTGATACGTCCGGAATTGACCGCTTCATCCAGAGCAATAGGAATCGAGGCGGCAGAAGTATTTCCGTATTTATCCACATTGACAAAAACTTTTTCCATCGGCATTTTCAAGCGTTTGGCAGCCGATTGGATAATGCGGATGTTTGCCTGGTGCGGAATTAGGCAATCGACAGCTTCAGGCTCTATACCCGCCTGCTGCAAGGCCGCAACAGCCGCTTCCCCCATTACTTTAATCGCAAATTTAAAAACTTCATTACCATTCATATGAATAAAATGAAGGCGATTGTCAACGGTTTCACCGGATGCGGGCTGACGGGACCCGCCGGCCGGCATTTTCAGTAAGTCTCCGCCCGCTCCGTCTGCGCCCAGATTCATACCCAAAATACCGCAGCCGGCAGGTACTTCACCTAAAACTGCAGCTCCGGCACCATCGCCAAACAGGACACAGGTGTTACGGTCTTGCCAGTCGAGGATTTTAGACAGAGTTTCCGCGCCCACGACTAACACATATCGGTACAACCCGGCCTTAATGAACTGGGAGGCAGTCACCAAGCCATAGGCAAAGCCGGAGCACCCTGCCGCCAAATCAAAGGCGGCTGCCTTGGTAGCTTTCAATTTTTCCTGTACCAAGCAGGCAGTGGAGGGGAAAAACATATCCGGCGTCGCAGTCGCAACGATAATCAAGTCCAATTGATCCGCCGTTATACCGGCATCTGCCAGAGCCTTTTGGGCTGCTGCTGCCGCTAAATCGGAAGTGGCCTGATCAGCAGCGGCGATGCGGCGTTCTTTAATGCCGGTCCGATCGACAATCCACTCGTCATTCGTATCAACCATTTGTTCCAGTTCCTTATTGGTAAGAACCCGATCGGGAAGGTAGTGACCCAATCCAATAATTCCGACAGCTCTGCTATTCATCATTGCCAATAATTCCCTCCCTGGCGATGTTTTCTCGAATATGATCGACAACCTTTTTTTCGCTAAATTCCCGGCCAACACGAATAGCGTTTTTAATCGCCTTAGCCTTGGAACTGCCATGACAGATAATAAATCCGCCATTCACTCCCAAAAGCGGCGCTCCGCCGTATTCAGCATAATCCAGTTTTCGCTTCAATCCCTTTAATGCCGGCAGGGCCAATGCCGCACCTATGCGGGCAAGCCAACCGCCGCCGGTGAAAGCGTCTTTAATCAAAGTCATAATGGCACCGGCCAAACCTTCGCCAAATTTCAGGACGACATTGCCGACAAATCCGTCACAAACCACCACATCCACGGTGCCTTTAGGAATGTCGCGGCCTTCCACATTGCCAATAAAGCGTATGGTTTTAAGTTGTTTCAGCAAAGGATAGGTAGCAAGGGCCTGTTCATTGCCTTTGGAATCTTCTTCGCCAATATTCAACAGTCCCACCCGTGGATTTTTTATGTGCATGATATATTCGGCATAAATGGAACCCATAATTGCGCTCTGCAGCAGATGTTTAGGCTTTGAGTCTACATTGGCGCCGGAGTCTAAGAGGATGGTAGTCCCTCCCAGATTAGGAAGAGGAGTGGCAATGGTCGGACGCTCAATGCCTTCAATACGCCCTAGTCCAAGGAGAGCCGCAGCAGCAGCTGCTCCGGTACTGCCCGCCGCTATGACGACATCGCATTTTCCTTCTTTCACCAGGCGGGTAGCTACTACCACAGAAGCATTTTTCTTCTTACGTACAGCCGCTCCCGGCTGATCATGCATATCAATCACCTGACTGGCATGATGAATTTCAATACGCAATTCAGACCACCGACTATGCCGATTCAGCGCTTCACGGATGGCAGGCTCATCACCCACCAGAACAATGTCACAATCGTATTCTCTGGCGGCTTCCACCGCTCCCGCTACGATTTCATCCGGTGCAAAATCCCCACCCATGGCATCGACTGCCACTCTCATCATCCATGTCTCCCTTCACTGAGCTCAAGCGATACTAAAATGAATTTTGCCCGAAAAATTTCCTGTGACTCGTTACGAGTTTTCACCCACACAAAATATTTATTCCCTCTATTTTTAATGACTTCCGCCTTGGCAATGAGTTTAGCGCCAACATGCACCGGCGTTTTGTATTTTATATTGGCCACACCGGTAACCACCAGCGGAGCGTCGATGATGGCAATAGCCAAAGAATTCGCCTGAGCAAAAATAAAGTGTCCTCGGGCAATTTTGGTCTTGTCAAAGACCATCTCCTGGGTGACATTCAACAGGGAAATGCCCGAGTTGCCTAACTGAATGTCAATAATTTCTCCTACTACATCCTCATTGGCAATCGCTCTGACCTTCGCCTGAGCTGCCCGCGCCATTTGCTTGGTCCTCTCCCTCAATTCAGGAATTCCCAATTCCAAACGGTCCAATCGGATGGTCTGCACGCTAACCCCTAACATAGAGGCTAAATCTTCATCCGTAAAGAACAAACCGCTCTGCAGCTTCTCCTGTAACATAGCCTGACGTATTTTTTTGGGGGTTCTGGCCATACGATCACCTAACCCTAGTAGCAAGTCATAATACTAAATGATATTACAAATTATAACGACTAACTACTAAAAATGCAAGAAAAAAAATGAGCAAGCTGATTTATACTGCTATCTTGCTCATTCCAGACTATTCTATTCTGCTGCAACAACCTCTTTACCTTTGTAGAAGCCACACTCCGGGCAAACCCGATGGGGCATTTTCATTTGGTGACACTGGGGACACTCAATCAGTCCGGGGACAGTCAATTTCCAATTTGCCCGCCGTTTATCACGACGAGATTTAGACATTTTACGCTTCGGTACCGCCATTTATTTTACACCTCCTTAAAATACTATAAAAGCTATGATTTCTTTTTGTCTAAAAGCTGCTGCAAAGCCGCAAATTGTGGATTCACAGAGTCGGTTTTACATTCACAGGTTTGCTGATTCAGATTGACGCCGCATACCGGGCAAAGCCCCCGGCACTCAGAAGAACAAATCCTGGTAATCGGCTCGTTTAGGACCAGTTCGGTTTGAACCAAGCCAGACACATCGATAGAATCCCCCTGATAGGAGAAACGTTCTGCATCGTCCACGCCGCTGACACTGCCCAACTCGCGAAAACTCTCGTGAAAGGAAAGATGAATCGAAACCGTGAAAGGTTCCAGGCATCGACCGCAAACATATTTTGCCGCGACTGCAATTTCCCCCGTAACCTCCAACGCAGTGTGATTGTCGATAACTTCCCCGCCAATCTGAATATCGCTATATTCAATATCGGACAGCAACAAAAAGGCCTGGGAAATATGAAACGACTTAGACTTAACATTACCTCGTTTAATATCCGATATGTCAATCTTCATGCTTTCCACCTCAGCCTTCATCCATTATAGCGACCCAGGCAGACTTTGTCAAATAAAAATGCAGGGCCGCCTGCCGGCGTCCCTGCAGCCAAAATGTAACCTAAATGAGTCCGCCGCAAATTACCCTTGTGTCGCGCGCGATGACCAGTTCTTCATTGGTGGGAATTACAAAAATTTTGACCTTGGCGCCGTCTACGCTGATTTCCTGCGCTTTGCCGCGAATCTTATTTTTAGCCGGGTCAATACGGGTGCCCAGAAACTCTAAGCCATTGCAAATTTTATCCCGTATGTCCGGTGAATTTTCACCGAGACCGGCAGTAAACACGATAGCATCTACCCCGCCCATAGCCGCCACATAGCTTCCGATATATTTCTTGACCCTATAGGCAAAAATGTCGATTGCCAGCTGCGCCCGCTCATTGCCGGTGTCCGCCGCACCTTCAATGTCGCGGAAATCGCTGGAAACTCCTGAAATGCCAAGTACGCCGGATTTCTTGTTGAGATAAGAGTCAATTTGATCCGGGGTCATACCTTCTTTTTTCATCAAATAGGGGATGATCGCCGGATCAATTTCGCCGGACCGGGTCCCCATGACCAGACCTTCTAGCGGGGTAAAGCCCATGCTGGTATCGATCGATCTGCCGTATTTTATGGCCGCAATGCTGGCGCCGTTGCCGAGATGGCAGGTAATAATCCGCAGGTTGGTAAGATGCTGGTCCATGATTTCAGCAGCCTGCTGCGACACGTACTTGTGAGATGTACCATGGAAGCCATAACGACGCAAACCATACTTCTCGTAAGCCTCGTAAGGCAGACCGTACAAAAATGCATGCTTAGGCATAGTCTGATGGAAAGCGGTATCAAATACTCCCACTTGAGGTACTCCGGGCATCAGCTCAGCGCAGGCATTAATCCCCAGAATATTAGGCGGATTATGCAGCGGCGCCATGTCGATGCACTCTTCCAGAGCATTCATGACATCGGGAGTAATCAATACCGAGTCAGCAAACTTCTCACCGGCATGGACAACCCGGTGACCAATGGCTACGATCTCTTTCATACTGGTAATAACACCATGTTTGCCGTCTGTCAAAGCGTTAAGCACCAATTTTATGCCCACGCTGTGATTGGGGATATCTTCCTGAATTACCACTTTATCTTTCCCGTCCGGCTGATGCGTCAAAACCGAACCTTCGAGTCCGATTCGTTCCACCAGTCCTTTTGCCAGGACCGTCTCATCCATCATGTTAAACAACTGATACTTAATGGATGAACTACCACAGTTAACAACGAGCACCTTCATTTACTATTCCTCCCTGAAATTGAAATATATATTAAAAACCTCTACCGGTTCGACCACTAGACCAAATATTTCTTTTCGCCGCTTGTAGTTTTTTCCCCTTCAATTTGACAACGAAATCAAAACATATATTATAGTATAGGTAACATTTCTATTTTGAGGTGGCAATATGCGTGCAGTCGGCATTATCGCAGAATATAATCCCTTTCACAATGGTCATCGCTGGCATGTCCGGGAAGCCAAAAGTCTTTCGGGTTGTGATTATGCAGTGGCAGTGATGAGCGGAAACTTCGTGCAGCGAGGTGAACCTGCCATTTTCGATAAGTGGAGCCGAGCCGAAATGGCGGTCCGCGGCGGAGTGGATCTGGTCATTGAACTGCCGACCGCATTTGCTGTGAGAAGCGCTCAGTATTTTGCCACCGGCGGTATCCGGCTGCTGCAGTCTTTGGGCGTGGTAAGCCATGTTTGTTTCGGAGTCGAAATTGAAAACTCCAAGATCCTGGAAAATGTTGCTGCACAAATGGATGCGCTTGATATCGGCAGGGATTTAAAGAAGGCCCTCAAATCAGGCGCAACATACGCAAGAGCCGTGGAAGCCGCCCTAGATCCCATATGGGAAGATCTCGGGTTTCACGGCGAAAAGCTGGCCGGTCAACCCAATACAATTCTGGCTGTAGAATATCTGCGCGCTATTGGCAAATATGCGCCGCTGCTCCTGCCGCTCATGGTAAAACGCCGCATAGCCGCCTACCACGAGCGAACCATCGCAGCCGACATTGCCAGCGCTACGGCTATTCGGGAGTCGATCCTCCGAAAAGAAGAGCTGGATACTGTCACCCACGGGGCTCTCCCTCCGGCTTCCAGCGTTTTAATTGAAAGATTACTTTCTGCCGGCAAGGGACCTGTCACAGCCTACGGCTTGTCCGGCATTACACTGTCTAGGCTGAGAACTGCCACGCCGGCCCTATTAGCCAACACGGCTGATATATCGGAAGGACTGCACCATAAAATTTTACGCGCCGCATTGAACGCCAACACGGTGGAAGAACTGATCCATCAGGTCATCAGTAAGCGTTATACCCGCACCCGGTTGCAGCGAATTATGACACAGCAATTACTGGGAATACAGAAAAAGGATATCCTTTGCTATGATACAACCGGTCCATTATACGTTCGAGTGCTGGCGTTTAATCGAAAAGGCCGGCAGATCCTGCGCCATATACGCACAAACAGCACTCTGCCGATTGTTACCAAAACCACCGATATGATAAATAGCAAAATTCGTTTATCCAATCATCTTTCCAACAGTCAAAAGATGCTGTCGCTGGATACATATGCTACGGATCTGTGGTCTCTGGCAGTGCCTAATCCTGGTTACCGCCTAGGGGGACAGGACTTTATCCGTTCTCCGGTTTTGGTTGATTAGGGAACCGTTGAAAAATCCCCTGATTCGAGCCAACAGATGAATTACATACAGATCCTAATGACGATCCCTTGATTCCAGTAATTTCTGTATGTCCGGCAAAACGGTTTCGGCTGCTGCCTCACCTAATGCCACGCATTCATCGGTGGCGTCAAATTCACTGGGCGAAATGTGGGCGATATCCGGGCGGATCACTATATCTCCGAGATGTTCCCGATATTTAAACAGTTGTCGTTCCATGATGTCAATGGATTGGATAATCACGTCAAAAACGTTGTTGACCTTACCGATCGATCCGGCATGAGCCAGATCCACCGCAATGACAATATCCGCGCCCATGTTTCTGACTGCATCGACCGGAGTTGGATTGATGACAGCTCCGTCAACCAACAGCATATCCCCCATTTGATAAGGAACAAAGATACCCGGAACGGAAACACTGGCCCGTACGGCAGCCGCCACATCGCCTTCCGTCAATACGATTTCCTTCCCGCTGTGCAGTTCGGTAGCCACAATCGCCAGAGGAATCTTTAACTGATCAAATTTTTTTTGTTGTGTCAAAAGACGAATCGTGTCTAAAACACGATCCCCGGAGAAAATCCCCATGGTCGGTATAGCAAAATCAAGCCAGTGACTCTGTTTAAGCGCTTTAGCCAACTTATGAATCGCTTCCGGCGGCAATCCGGCGCAATATAGGGAGCCGATTAGGCTGCCAATGCTGCAGCCGGCAACGTAATCCACCGGAATCTTTTCCCGCTCCAATATTTTCAGAACACCTACGTGGGCCATGCCTCGCAAGCCGCCGGAACCTAAAGCCAGTCCGACCTTAGGACGTAATAGTTCTGCTCCCTTCCCCATTTTCACACCTCGTTCACAATTTGTTCATAGTTATATTACCTGTACTCCCCCAATAAAATGTTATATAGCAAACCCTATGCGCGGAGGAGGGAAACCTTGTGATAAAAAAAACAATCAGGAGCCGCCAGTATTATGGCCAGCTGGGAGTAGTTCTGGTTGCGCTGTGCGCAATATGTCTGACTGTCGCTACCGTAAAATACCCCAAAGATGCCTTTGATTCAGCGATTATCGGTCTGCAGCTCTGGTGGACCGTAGTTTTTCCCGCTCTTCTGCCCTTTTTTATTTTATCGGAAATCCTCATGGGATTAGGAATCGTTCATTTTGTTGGAATATTGCTGGAACCGCTGATGCGCCCCTTATTTAACGTTCCAGGCGCCGGCGCTTTCGCCCTAAGTATGGGTCTGGCCTCCGGTTACCCAATGGATGCCGTAATTACTGCCAAATTTCGTAAAAGCGGCATGTGCACCGCCGTAGAAGCGGAGCGTCTGCTTTCGTTTACCAATACGGCCGATCCGTTATTCATGTTTGGAGCAGTAGCCGTAGGCATGTTTGGCCGGCCCGATTTGGGAGTCATTATTGCTTTGGGACATTACTTATCCAGTTTTTTAGTAGGAATATTGTTTCGATTTCATGGCCGCTCTGAAAAGTCATCGCCCGATGAAGCTAAGAGACCATTAAAAAACATTTTTCTCAGAGCCCTGGAAGCCTTATTCAAGGCGCGTCATGACGATGGTCGACCGATCGGACAACTGCTAGGCGACTCTGTAAAAAATTCAATGAATACGATTCTTTTGATTGGCGGGTTCATCATTATCTTTTCCGTAGTAATACGAATCCTGACTGTTACCGGATTTACCGGACTGTTAAGCCAGGCTTTCGCAGGATTGCTTGAACTGATCGGCTATAGCGCCTCACTGGCGCCTGCCTTAGTCAGCGGATTGTTAGAAATCGACCTGGGATGTCTGGCAGCATCCCAGGCTCAGGCACCTTTAGGCGAGAAAGTAGCAGCTGCCGCCGCAATAATCGCCTGGAGCGGACTATCGGTACACGGACAGGTTGCCAGTATAGTCATCGAATCAGGAATCAGGATTGGCCCTTACATGATCAGCCGACTCCTTCACGCCGTTTTAGCCGCTATTGTCACAGTTCTCTTAATGGGGCCGGCCAGTTCCATTGCTAAATTCGCAGCTCTGCCCGTCATGGCCGCGCCGGCCAGACAGGCGCCCTTCGCCATCGGCATTGCCCGGGCGGAACAGACTTTATATCTGGCATGTATAATGATATCTATTTTGACAGTATTATCTATGAGTTACTATTTGATCAGAAAGTTATACCTCTATGCAAAAAGATAGGGAGCAGCAGCTCCCCAAATTCTTGTCCAGAAGCTTAACTGCTATCTTTAGTATGATGCAAACTGCTTCGCCCTGTTTTTACAACTTCCAGTGCCTTTTCTAAATTCTCTTCCAAGGAACGAAAAACGCCATCGGCATAGAGCAATGATTCATTCTGCATTTCCCGCGCCTGGTTCCGGGCCTGGGCAATAATTTCCCCGGCTTGCTCCTGGGCCTGACGCGTAATCGCATTTTCATCAGTTAGCCTGACAATATACTGTTTTGCCTGTTCAATAAGCGCCTGCGATTCCCGCTGTACATCTTCTAAAATACGTTTGCGCTCGTTGATGATCCGATTAGCCTCCATGATTTCCATGGGCAGGTTCTCGCGCAGGTCATCCACAAGCCGGGTCATATCTTCCACGGCAATCACCCTCTTATTGGTAAACGGTACGCGCGAGGCATTTAATAATAAATAATCCATTTCCTCTAAAATCTTCTGAATCGACATCTTCCTTCCCCCTAAGCATCCCGGCCGGAGAATATTACTCTTTACTCATTTTCTGTATAACCTTTTCTTTGATCGTCAAGGGAACAAGACAACTGATATCTCCCCCGAATTTTGCCAGTTCTTTGATTCCGCTGGAACTGACAAAAGAATATTCACTGCTGGTCATCATAAAAATAGTTTCCATACCCGGATCAATTTTTTTAATCAGCAGCGCCCGCTGGAACTCGTACTCAAAATCACTCAAAGCCCGCAAACCGCGAACGATCACTGTGGAATTTTGTTGCCTCACGTACTGGTTCAGCAAGCCGGAAAATCCGTCTACTCTGATATTCGGAATATGCCGGGTTGCTTCCTGCAGCATCTCTACTCGCTCTTCCATAGTGAATAACGGTTTTTTATTGGGATTATGGAAAACAGCTACCACTAAAATATCAAATAGTTTGCTTGCTCGCTCAAAAATATCCAAATGTCCCTTTGTCACAGGATCAAAGCTTCCAGGACAGACTGCTATACGCATGAGGGAACCTCCTATGTTGATTCGATTAATTTTTTCCTGCGATGAAGCTAATGCATGTTTCTCCGTATGTTTCTAATCGTTTTGTTTCTAAATGCCTATATGCTCCTACCTGTTCATGCTTTGAGTGTTCGACAATAATCAGTCCCTCGCCTTCTAATATAGAGATGTTTTTATCAATAAATCCCAGAACATTGTCTATCAACCCTTTATTATAAGGGGGATCGCAGAAGATCAGGTCAAATCCGCCGAAAGACATGACTCGTTCCATCCCCCCCGAAATATTCAGCCGCAGGACCAGATGCTCTTTCTCCGTCATACGGGTTCGCTGCAGATTTTCTTTGATCAGACGGAGACTTACGGCGCTCTGGTCGACAAAGACAACTTGCTGTGCGCCGCGGCTCAGGGACTCAATGCCCAGATTGCCGGTGCCGGAAAATAAATCAAGCACTTTCGCATTAACGATCCGTTCTCCCAAAATAGCAAAAACAGACTCTTTCACCCGGTCTGTCGTTGGTCTGATCGCCATTCCCTCCGGCGCTTTTAAGATGGTTCCTTTGGCCGTTCCCGTTATTACCCGCATTTATAAGTCACACACCTTATTGCTGAAAAAGTTATATCCAGTATAGCAGTCACCCCTTGCCGTATAACCCGGCGCGCCCCAAGATATCTCTCTTTATAATAGGGCTTCAATAAGTGAGTAATGATCACTTCACCGGCGCCGGAACTAGCATGAATAAAATAACCATCGCCCAAATAAATTCCACTGTGAGAAGGACCCGGCTCATAAGTTGAAAAAAAGACTAAGTCCCCCGGCTGTAAGTCATTCATATTTACCGGAATCCCCGTTGAGGCTTGCCCATCCGCCATACGCGGCAGATCAATGCCAAATTGTTTATACAAATAATAAACGAACCCCGAGCAATCAAACCCGCCGGGGCTGGCGCCTCCCCATACGTATGGCGTACCCACATATTGTTTGGCCATGGCAATGATTTGCTGACCGGTGCGGCTATCATAAGACTCCGTGCTGATAGACCCGGTTTTATATTCATTCCCGTCGGTTTCCGCAGAGCTTGCATACCCGGCAGAAGTCCATAGGCCAACTGCTATCGCAACATAAATGATGAAAAATTTCTTTTTCATATTGTTATCCTCATGCTCCGTATTTGGTCAAAAAAATTTACTTGGTTAAGTTCTCCACGAAATTTAAAAATCCTTGTTAGGTTGATAGTTTTTATCTCTCATGAAATATTATGCACCCGCACGAATTACCCTTGACATTCCGGTCGTATCTATGTATAATTTAAAAATGTGAGCAAACGGGGCGTGGCTCAGCTTGGTAGAGCGCACGGTTCGGGACCGTGAGGTCGCAGGTTCAAATCCTGTCGCCCCGACCAGAGAGAATGAAGCACCGAAATGAAAATTTCGGTGCTTTTTTGTT
>NZ_AFGF01000029.1 GCF_000219125.1 Acetonema longum DSM 6540 | reverse complement strand
CGCTTGCCGGCTGTTTTTTTATTGAATTAGAACGATTAGCGAATGATCAGATCCACCTTGTCGCCGTTTTTGACGATCGCCGTGAATTCGGTGGGCTGTCCGTTTAACAGCAGGGTGGTCAGACTGCAGGGGGGAAGGGACTGGGTGTGAAAGTCAGCGGCGGCCAGCACATCGCTGACTGTCGGCGGGGCTTCAAATACAGTATAATCAATGCGGCTGCCATCGGGAGCCAGGTCAAAGAGCTGGGCCGGATGGCCGTCCAGGTTCAGGCTGTAGCGGCGGACCGGCAGCAGGCAGGGGGAATCGTTGAAGCTGACCGACACGGTTTCTTCGGTCGCAGCGTCAATTCCCAATACATGCAAGAGCATGGGAGCGGCCGGGGGAATAACGGAAATTTCGGCGTCGGGTTTTACCGGAGTGAGTTCGTTGGCCGGGAGACGGTCCACCTGGTATTCCGGACGAAGGAGAAATTCCCGTTCATAACCGTTCATCATATAGCGATAGGTCAGCGGATTTAAGGAAACGCCGGCGGCAGTCAGAACTTCGGCCAGAGTTTTAGGCAGGCGGCAAGTTACATCCGAACGGTCCTGAATCAGCTGTTCCGGGACAACCGGCTGCCCGTTTACGGTCAGAATGGGGTAAATGGTATGAGCGCACTGATTAATGCTAACCGAAAAGGCCTTTGGAATATCGACGATTTCGTCCAGTCTGACTGATGGGGATTTGCCGTCGGCGCCGCCGGCGACTTTGAGTGAGTCCCCCTCTTGCAGGATGGTGGAGAATTCCGCCGGCAGGCCGTTGAGTTCAATTTGTCCGGGTTGGCCCAATGTTCCCGGCAGGAATTGGGTAATGCCGTTCACTGTGACGGCAAAACCCAATCCAGCCCGGCCATGAAGGGTCCGAACGTCGATGCCGGCGGCCAGCATGGCGTCGGCTACCGTCAGATTGCCTAAATTAAACAGTTTTAACGGTTGATCATTGACGATCACATTGACAAAGTTTAAGATATTGCTGCCTGATAACTTCAAAATGCCCAGAGGCGTAACCCCGTCAGGTGCTGATAATTCGGGCGGAATGCCTGCGATGCCGTCTACTGTTTCCAACCGACGGATGCCGACCCTGTCCACCGGCAGGCCTAACACATCGGCTACGGCTTCCGGCAGCATGGGGGTGAGGGCGCCGCCGCCTACTAAGATAACGGCCTGGGGCGCCGCTGTATTCAGAGCCATGATCTGAGCGGCGATAATCCGCGCCAGTTCAGCAATATTGGCGGCAATGGCGGTGACGATCTCCTCCGAGGACACCTGCCGGGTAGCGCCCAGTATGTCATGAAAGGCGATAGTTTTAGGTTTGCCCATGAGTTGGCGTTTTACCGTTTCCGCCACATTAAAGTCCAGCAAATAATGATTGGAAATGGCCTCGGTAATTTCATCCCCGGCTGACGGCGCCATGCCATAGGCTACCACGGATCCACCATGGGTAATCGCCACGTCCGAGGTCCCGGCGCCGATATCTACCAGAGCCAGGTTCAGATGGCGCATAGTGGGAGGGATCAGGACATTAATGGCGGCGATGGGCTCCAGAGTCAGGGTGGACATTTCGAGTCCGGCGTTTTGGAGGGATGACTGCATGGAATCAATGACCTGCCGGGGCAGAAAGGTGGTAATTAACTCAATGGCTGCCGTCTTGCCCCTTTGGCCCGCCAGACTGGTCAGCCTGGTGCCGTCCAGATAATATCCCATGGTGCTGTAGCCCACACAATAATAACTGGTGGGGTCCTCTACAGAGTTGGAAGTGGCCAGCTGCTGCTGGGCCGCCTGCACGGCAGCCAGTTCCAGGTTCCGTTCATCCACTTGGGTCAGGAGACCCCGGGAAACCGCATCAATCTGAGCTGTGGAGCGCATGGTATACAGGGAACGGCCGGCGGCGGCAACCCCGACCTGTTTCAACGGGCCGCAGATTTTTTCCAGCTCTGCCTTTATATCTCCGATGACCTGCGCCACCTGCTGCACATCGTGAATCTGTCCGTCCACCATGGCGCGGGTGTGATGCTCCCGGCGGGCATAGGCAATGATTTCGATTCCTGTGGCGGTCTGTTCGCCAACCAGACCGACTACGCTGCGTGTTCCGATATCTAGTGCAAACCGAAGCTGGTTGTTCATGGCAAACTCCTTTTACATTCGTATCCAGTTTATTAGATGGTATCATCCATTTTTTCTAAAATTCTCGCTGCTTTGACAAAATCCTTTAGCCGGGCAGCATCTTCAGCGATTAGAGGGGAAAAATAGGTTGCAGGAGGAATAACGGCTAGCTGTGGCGAATAATCTAATATCAAGGTGTTATACCAGGTGCTAATTCAGACGCGAGGCCTCGCGTCTTTCTAATTTAAGGTACTAGTATATTTAAGCCGGGAAATTTGATACAATATTCCATAGGAGAGTATGCAGGAGGGAAAAAGATTTGCCAAACGTACATATCGTAATTGACAGCACCGCATGCCTGCCGGATGATTTTTTAAAGAAATATGATAATTTGCATGTCATACCCTTAAAAGTAATCTTAGGTGACAGGGAATGGCCTGAACCGGAAATGAGCTGCCGGGAATTGTTTGACCTTAGTCAGAAATCCAATATATTTCCCAAAACATCCCAGCCCGCACCGGGAGATTTTGCCGCTGTTTTCGCCCCGCTCGTGGCCGCAGGCCACGAAGTGATTGTCATTACTATTAGCAGCCGGATAAGCGGGACCTTTAACGGCGCTAAGGTTGCCGCCCAAGCAGCCGGAGGCAAAATCCGGGTACTGGACTCCCGTACCACCGCCGTCGGCATGGCCAAAATGGCGGAAATGGCGCTGGCTATGATCCAGGCCGGGCATTCGGCCGACGAAGTCTTCAGCCGATTGCAGGATATGGCTGATGTGACCCATACTATGATTGTGCCAAAAACGCTTGACTATTTGCACAAAGGCGGTCGTATCGGCGGCGCGGCGGCTCTGATGGGCACTATTTTGCAAATCCGGCCGGTCTTATATCTGACCGAAGGCAAGGTGGATGTCCTTGATAAAGCCCGGACTCAGGGCAAAGCCGTGCAGCGTATGGTGGAAGAACTGAGCCAATACCCGAAACTGGCTCATATCGGGGTTATCCATATCGAAGCTCCGGAAGACGGGGCTAAACTGGCGGCTCAGGTACGAGAACTGTATCCCGATGTGCCGGTTTCCCTGACCACCGGCAGCCCGGTTCTGGCGACGCATCTGGGGCCGGTGTTAGCCATCATCTGTCACGAAGTCTTAGGGGACCGTTGAAAAAGGCCCATCTGCGTCGTTGCTCCTGCGGGCGCGCGCTTGCCGTACCCTCTCGAACGTACTGTCTGCGCGCGCGTCCTCGTCGCGCCTAGCATCTGGACCTTTTTGAACGGTCCCAGGTTCCAGGCCGCAGATGATGGCAGGCAACCAGCCAAACTAGGCACCAAGGAGGCATATAGTGAACTTGAACGCAACACATCTATCCAAAGAAATGATTACTGACAGCGACTTCCGGCGCATGATGGTCGGCGCTTATCATACATTCATGCGGGAACATGAGAAAATCAACAATCTGAACGTGTATCCGGTGCCGGACGGAGATACCGGCACTAACATGCTGTTAACATTGGCGGCGGTGGAAAAGGCCGTATCGTCGGCTCAGGTTACAGGCATCGGCGCTTTGGCCAAACGGGCGGCGGACAGTGCCATTATGGGAGCGCGGGGGAATTCCGGCGTCATACTTTCCCAGATCTTCCGGGGTATCGCCCGGGGTTTGACCGGTAAGACCGAAGCCACTTCGTCTGAGTTGGGAAAAGCCTTCCAGTATGGGGTGCTCTATGCTTATCGGGCTGTCTCCAGGCCGGTGGAAGGAACCATTCTGACGGTGGCCAAGGGGATTGCCAAGGGAGCCCGCCGGGCTGTGCGGGAGGACCATTCCTTCGCAGTCATTCTGGAAGAGGCCATTGCGGCGGGCAAGAAGGAACTGGCCCGCACGCCGGAACTGCTGCCGGTTTTAAAATCTGCGGGAGTGGTGGATGCCGGCGGGCAAGGCCTGATTGTTTTTCTCACCGGCTGCCGGGAAGGGCTGCTGGGGATTAGTTCCGGCCCGGAAGCGGATTTTGACCGGGCGCTAAGCGTACCCGCCATCGGGGAGGCAGAGGAAGTTGACATATCTCACCCCTACTGCACTGAATTTATCGTCAAACACTGCACCCAGCCTCTTGCGGCAGCGAAAAAACTGCTGCAAACCATGGGAGAATCACTGGTTTTAGCCGAAGGCGAACAACTCCTGAAAGTGCATATCCATACCGCCCGGCCCGGCAATGTGTTAGAGTCGGCCATTACCTGGGGCACGCTCCATGACATCAAGATCGACAATATGGCCGATCAGCATCATCACCGGATTATTACCTCGATGGCATCGACGGCCAAACCGCGGACGCCCCTGGGAGTCATCAGCGTTGTCAGCGGCGACGGATTGTCGGACATGATGTATAAACTGGGCGCCGATATCGTCATTAACGGCGGCCAGTCCATGAACCCGCCGGTAGAGGATTTTATCGCCGCGATTCACGCCGGTACAGCCGAACGCTACATTATACTGCCCAACAATAAGAACATCCAGCTGGCGGCAGTGCAAACAAAAAAACTGATGAACGACAAGGTAGAGGTAGTCGCTACCACGAATATACCCCAGGGATTCAGCGCATTGATGGCGTTTGATCCCCAGCGGGATATCGCTGCCAACATTCAGGTTATGACCGAACGGATTGGGACCGTAAAAGCCGGCAGTTTGACCAAAGCCGTACGGGACAGCAAAATGGACGGCCGTCTGGTACCCAGCGGCAACTTCATCGGTTTGGTTGGCAGTCAGATCACCGTAGATGGCGTCGATTTGGAATCCGTGCTGATATCTTTGGCAGGACAGCTTGCCGGGGAAGAAAGTGAACTGATTAGCCTTTATTACGGCTCAGATATCAGTCAGGCGGAGGCTGAGGGCCTGGCAGAGAAATTACAGGGTTCTTATCCCCGACTGGAAGTAGAGCTCTATGCCGGCGGGCAACCGTACTATCACTTCTTCATCAGCGTAGAGTAGCGGGCCTGTCCCAGGTAGACGCTTAGTAATGATAGGAGGCGCGAGATGAAAAGACTGCTCTTTATTTTAACGCTGTGCTTGTTCATATTCGGCTTCAACCCATTGTGCGAGGCCGAGGAAATTTTGTATACCGTTAATGCCAATGATAATGCCAACCAGGTGTTAAAATTTCAGGGCTATGAGTTTAAGTTCAATCACACCGACTATCGGGCCTATCTTTACCGGGAGCCTGATGTTACCAAAGGATTTCAATGGACTACGTCGGTCGTTTCTTTCTGGGTGAAAAAGGACGGCGCCGACCCTGAAATCAAGTATGACTACTGGATGCAGTTTTATTTCGGCGGCCCTTTGTCCCTGGTGGAAGAAGGGCAGGTTTATACCAAAAACTATGACGGGCGGATTATTCAAATCATAGTGGAGAAGATATCGAACTTTAAGGGACTTCGTCCGCCAACTGCCGGCAGCAAGATTTGGGTTGAAGAGACGCTGCCCAAGTGGATTACATTCCGTCTCGTCGTATTATAATGTT
This sequence comes from Acetonema longum DSM 6540, assembly GCF_000219125.1. Taxonomy (NCBI): domain Bacteria; kingdom Bacillati; phylum Bacillota; class Negativicutes; family Acetonemataceae; genus Acetonema; species Acetonema longum. Next base: position 4,767 of record NZ_AFGF01000029.1, on the reverse strand, counting down.
ACAGCAGCCATAATCAGCAATCATAGTGCTTCCGAATGATCTGCCCGGTCATTCAGAGGTGCTATTTTTATTTTTGTCGAATATTCGTTTAACTTTTTCTTGCAAATATCACAATTAGTATTATAATGATAATAACATTATGATATTAATAGAAAGATACTATATGAATGGCGGTGGGAACATGGATGAGCTGCGCAACAAAAGCGGACTGACTGAAACTGAGTTTTTGGCCGGTTACGATGCCGGTAAATTCGACCGGATCTCAGTCACGGTGGACATGCTGCTATTTTCCGTGATGGACCAGGATGAGGACAATTATCGCAAATTGCCGGAGAAGCAATTAAAGGTGCTGTTAGTGCGGCGGGGCGACCATCCTTGCATCGGACAGTGGGCTCTGCCGGGAGGGTTCGTCAATGCGGACGAAAGCCTGGATGCGGCAGCTGCCCGGGAACTGAAAGAAGAAACCGGCATTGACCATATCTATATGGAGCAGCTCTATACATACGGTTCTCCCCGGCGGGATCCCCGCACCCGTATTGTCAGCACCGCCTATATGGCTCTTTTGGACAGGGCCATCGAACTGCAGGCAGGCGATGACGCCGCCGATGCCCGCTGGTTCGGCGTAGAGAGGCAGGTGCTGCAGGAGGTCCGGACTAATACCGGCCGGGGCAGTGTGGTAGAGCAGCTGGTGGAACTGCGGCTGAGCAATCAGACCGTTCACCTTTCCGGCGTGATGAAGATTACCAAGACGATTGACGGCAAAGTCACTCGCTTTAACCGGGAAATCGTCGACAGCTGCGGCATTGCTTTCGATCATACCGATATTATTTCCTACGGTCTGGAGCGCCTGCGCAATAAAATCGAGTATACCGACATTGCCTTCAGCCTGATGCCGGAATATTTCACCCTGACCGAACTGCAGCAGGTCTATGAGGTTATTCTTGACCGGGAGCTTCTCAAAGCCAACTTCCGGCGCAAGATTGCTCCCATGGTGGCTGAAACCAACATGCGCAAAACCGATGCCGGCCACCGGCCGTCTAAATTATATAAATATAATCCTAACTGGGTGGAAGACGTATTTTAATGAACTGACTTAGATAGGAGACGTGATTTCATGAGCGTATTCAACAACAAACGGCTGGACAAAAGCATTTTTAAAATTGATGCCGCCCGGATGCGCGCCGGCTGGTACACAGACGCCTATTTCTCCAACATCGCGCATATCCTGGAGACTTTGTCCCGGGAAGAATATACCTTTACCGGCGAGAGTGATATTCCGGGACTGGACTGTTCCGGCGTTCAAAATGGCGATATTATTGTGGAAATGCAGTTTTTCACCCGCAGAAAGCCCAAAACCCTGATTGGCGGCGTAGATGAAGCCCTGGCTCTTCTGGAGGAATGCACCGGTTATTTTGATGTCAATGGCGAGTTTGTGAATACATATGACCAATTGGAAATCGAAGCGGTCCAGGATGGTACCTTTGCCTATTATGACGGCAACCCCTATCACGTTCAGCCAGTCTTAAAAGTCCGGGGCCGTTACCGGGATTTTGCCAAGCTGGAAACGCCGATTTTAGGGGTTTTGACTGAAACATCCCGGGTAGCCACCAATGTGTATAATGTGCTGGTGGCCGCCAATGGCAAAAACGTGCTGTTTTTCCCGGCCCGATTCGCTCATTACAAACAGCAGGCCCTGCACGGATATGCCTATTCTCTGGCGGTTCAGGCATATAATCACAAATTTTCCAAGTCATCCAGCTGCTTTGTCTCCACTGATGACCAGGGAGACTGGTGGGGAGGCAAGGGCGGCGGCACTATTGCCCATGCCTCCATCTGCAGTTTTCTGGGGGACTCCGCTGAAGCCATGATGCAGTTTGCCCGGATTATGCCGGTGGATGTGCCGCGGATTGCCCTGGTAGACTTTCATAACGACTGCGTAACTGACACTCTGAAAGTGATGGAGCGAATGTTCCACAAGTATTGGGAACTCCTCCAGGCGGGAGAAACAGAAGAAGCCCAGAAATACCGCCTGTTCGCCGTGCGGACGGATACATCAGGCAACATGAGAGACGTGTCCGTTGCTCCCCTGGGAGATGAGAAACTGGATCTGGGAGTCAATCCCCGTCTGGTCTGGAATATGCGTCATGCCATGAACCGGGCCTATGAGGACTGGCCCCTGACGGAGGCGGCCAGAGACGCCGCCGGAGAGTGGTGCCAGGAGGTCAAGATTGTGGTAACCGGCGGCTTCAATGTGGAAAAGATCACCCGCTTTGAAAAGCATGCCGTGCCGGTAGATATCTACGGGGTGGGGTCGTCCCTTCTGGAAAATTGCAGCCAGTGCGGTCAAAACAACGATTTTACCGCTGACATTGTGCGAGTCAACTTACCGGGTAAGGGTTGGCAAAGTGAGGCCGGCAAAAAGGCCTGGTACGCCATGACCAAAGTAGGGAGGGGCGAAGGCCAAAATTCTAATCTGGAACTCCACCCGACAAAGTAGACGGCTGTGATCTGCAAATCAAAAAATAATTAAAAAAAGTTCCTTTTCTGAGGATTCCATCTTGACAACACAAATGTTTTTATAATATTGTATACATTATAATATTAAGATGAAAAATTTAATTTTTCATCTTAATATCTGTTCTTTTTCAGATTTAATATGGCCAGTTTAATGGAATAGTGCTAAAATATATTTAATTTAAAAATTTAAAAAAAATTGAGAAAAGGAGTGATTTGTTTGAACGTCTTGTATGTCGTACTGGGAGTTGCAATCATCCTTTTTATCGCTTACCAGACTTACGGCAATTTTCTTGCGAAAAAGGTATTCAAACTGGATGATGCCGTTAAAACACCGGCAATGGAAGTCAACGACGGGCAAGATTTCGTTCCGGCCAAGAAAGGCATGCTGATGGGACAGCATTTTTCAGCCATCGCGGCTGCCGGTCCCATTAACGGTCCGATTTTGGCCGGCGTTATGTTTGGCTGGGTGCCGGCTATGATCTGGGTCATCATTGGCTCGATCTTTATTGGCGGCATGCACGATATGGGTTCTTTGATCGCTTCCATCCGGCATAAAGCCCGTTCCATTACCGAAGTTATCAAAAACAATGTTTCCAACCGGGCGTGGGTCCTGTTTATGATTTTCATCTGGATTACTCTGGTGTATATCATTGTTGCCTTTACTGATATTACCGCCAGCTCCTTTGTAGGCACTATTACCCTGGAGAACGGCGACAAGATAGGCGGCAGCGCCATTGCTTCCTCTTCGATCATGTACCTGATTTTGCCGATTATTATGGGTCTGCTGCTGAAAACCGGGAAACTCTCGGAAACCGCAGCCCTGTGTATCTTCCTGCCGCTGGTGGGTGTAGCCATCTGGGCCGGCGGGTACCTGCCGGTTAGCCTGCCCATCGATAATCCTGCCGTTGCCCAAAAGGTATGGGGCGTTCTGATCCTGGTCTATTGTCTGATCGCATCGATTATGCCTATGTGGCTTCTGTTGCAGCCTCGGGGCGCTTTAGGCGGCTATTTCCTGTACATCGCCCTGATAGCCGCTGCCATTGGCGTCATTTTCGGCGGCTACACCATCCAGTACCCGGCGTTCACTAAACTGGGCCCTGGCGGTATGGATGCAAACTTCTGGTACCCGATGGCGCCGGTATTGTTTATTACCATTGCCTGCGGCGCCTGTTCCGGTTTCCACGCGCTGGTTTCTTCCGGTACAACCAGTAAACAGGTCGAGAAAGAAAGTGATGTCAAGCCGATCGGCTATGGCGCCATGCTGCTGGAAGGTCTGGTGGCGGCGGTTTCCCTGGCCTGTGTTATGATTCTGGCCAAAGATTCGCCGCTGCTGTCGAAAGCGCCGAACTTCATTTACGCCTCCGGTATCGGTAGTTTCCTGGAGTTGATCGGAATTCCGGCGGTATATGGCATCAGCTTCGGCCTCCTGGCCTTCACCACTTTCGTATATGATACGCTGGACGTTTGCACCCGTTTGGGCCGCTATATCATCGAAGAAATGACCGGCTGGAAAAACTGGGCCGGCAAAATCATCGGCACTGCCCTGACTGCCGGTGTTCCGGTGTTCTTCATCTTCGCCACCATTACCGATGCCAAAGGCAATCCGGTGCCGGCCTGGCTGACCTTCTGGGGCATATTCGGCGCCTCCAACCAGCTGCTGGCTGCATTGGCTCTGGTGGGTATCGCCATCTGGCTGAAAAAGACGGACTCCAAGTACTGGATGACCGCTTTTGTTCCGGCCATATTCATGTTCCTCATGTCCAATTGGGCTCTGCTGATTAATCTTCATACCGGCTGGGTGAAGGGCTTAGGCCATCCGGCCATTCCCTGGGTTTCCCTCATCCTGATCATCCTGTCCATCATGGTTGGTGCGGAAACCACGGTCGCGATGATGTCCGGCAAAAAAAGCAATCCCACTACCATAGCCAAGTAAATTATAGAGTAACCGGAAGGCTGGCCTGGACGAGGCCGGCCTTTCTTGCGGTACAAAAGCTCTACAAACCATCCATAAAAAACCAGGATCAAAGTCCGATGGCCAATCAGACCATTGTTCTATACAATAATAGTAAAATCTCGACCTGGAAACCATTTTTTTCCCTTCTAAACCATTGAACCGAGGTGACCCCATGGCAATCAAAAAGAATCTTCTAGCGCGAAAAATCATGGCCCACCTGGCCCTGTGCACCTTCACCTTCCACCAAACCGTCGCCTTCGCCGGCACCGCCGCCGACCCCAACGCCCAGGCCGGCC
>NZ_AFGF01000028.1 GCF_000219125.1 Acetonema longum DSM 6540 | reverse complement strand
TTGACTGCGGCGAATCCGGTTCCACCCTGCGGTTTCTCATCCCGCTGGCGCTGCTGGGGGAACAGAAGGTGACCTTCCATGGCCGTGGCAGGCTGGCCCAGCGCCCGCTGGACGAATACGCCGCCATTTGCCGGCGGCAGGGACTGCTGTGGGAAAGCGGCGGCGGCCTGCCGCTGACTGTACAGGGCCGGCTGCAGCCCGGCCGGTTCATGCTGCGCGGCGATATCAGTTCCCAGTTTTTATCCGGCCTGCTGTTTGCTTTGCCGTTGTTGGCGGGGGATTCGGAGATCCATATCACCACGCCGCTGGAGTCAAAAGGCTACGTGGATCTGACCCTGGCCGCCCTGGCAGACCATGGGGTGACGGTCAGCCACCGCGAATACCGGGAGTTTCACATCCGCGGCGGGCAGACGTATCAACCCCGTAACAGCGCGGTTGAGGGGGACTTTTCCCAGGCGGCCTTCTGGCTGGTGGCCGGCACGATCGGGGCAGCGGTAAACTGTCACGCTTTGGCGGCGGCATCCCTGCAGGGCGATAAAGCGGTCATTGAGCTGCTCAATGCCGCCGGCGGCGCAATCCGCTGGACAGAGGGGATTTGTACGGCCTCGCCGGCGGTCACTTACGGTACGGTCATTGATGCGGCCGACTGCCCGGATTTGGTGCCGGTATTGGCCGTCATGGCCAGCGTCAGCCAGGGCGAAACCCGCATTATTCGCGCCGGCCGCCTGCGCATCAAGGAATCCGACCGCCTGGCCGCCACGGCGCGGGAGCTGGGCAAACTCGGCGCCGATATCCGGGAAGAGGGAGATTCGCTGGTGATTTGCGGCAAACCGGCGCTGGAGGGCGGTGAGGTGGACAGCTGGCAGGATCACCGCATTGCCATGGCTCTGGCTATTGCCTCCATCCGCTGCCGGCAGCCGGTTCTCCTTCACGGAGCCGAATGCGTCAGCAAATCCTATCCGGGATTCTGGCAGGATTTTATCAGTCTGGGAGGGATCCTTCATGAGCGCAGTGTGGGGTAGAAAAGTCCGCTATACTATCTTTGGCGAGAGCCATGGCGCCGGCATCGGCATCGTGATCGACGGACTGCCGGCCGGCATCCTGCTGGATCAGACGCTGATCCACGGGAAATGGCGCGAAGGGCGCCCGGCCGCAGCGATTTGGCCACTCCCCGCCGGGAGCCCGACGCAGCGGAGATCGTCAGCGGTCTGTATCAGGGCCGGACTGACGGTTCCCCTCTTTGCGCCGTGATCCAAAACCAGGATACGCGCTCCGCCGATTATGCCGCCGAGCCCCGCGTATTCCGGCCGGGACACGCCGATTACACCGGCTTTGTCAAAGCCGGCGGCTACAATGATCCCCGCGGCGGCGGCCACTTCTCCGGCCGCCTGACAGCCCCGCTGGTGTTTGCCGGGGCCATAGCCCGGCAATTGCTGACAGACGCCGGCATCCAGATCGGAGCCCACATTGCACAAATCGGCGATGTCAGAGACCGGTCTTTCGACCCTGTGGCTGTATCCGGCGAAGTGCTGGCTAAACTGGGCCAGGCGGATTTCCCGGTCCTGGACCCGGCGGCGGCGGACGGCATGCGACGGGTCATTCAGACGGCGAAAGAAGCGGGAGATTCGGTGGGAGGCGTGATTGAGGCGGCGGTTGCCGGACTGCCGGCCGGCCGGGGGGAACCTTCTTTGATTCGGCGGAAAGCGTATTGGCGCATCTTTTGTTTTCCATCCCAGCCGTCAAAGGAGTGGAATTCGGCGCCGGTTTTGCGCTGGCCGGCATGCGCGGCAGCCAGGCGAATGATTCTTTTGTCAATAACAACGGCCAGGTGCAAACCGCGACCAATTATCACGGTGGTATCCTGGGGGGCATTACCAGCGGTATGCCGCTCGTGCTGCGGGCGGCCTTCAAGCCGACGCCGTCGATTGCCCGGCGGCAGGATACGCTCAACGCCAAGGTTGAGGCGACAGTACTGGAGATCAAAGGGCGTCATGACCCCTGCATCGTTCTCCGCGCCGTGCCGGTGGTTGAAGCGGTCATTGCCCTGGCCGTTTGGGATATATTG
>NZ_AFGF01000027.1 GCF_000219125.1 Acetonema longum DSM 6540 | reverse complement strand
GGAACATCCGGTTTGCCTTTTTATACGGTTCCTGTACGGACAATACCTTATCCACATAGATTTTATTCAACAATTGGCCCTTATCCAGGTGGCCGGTATCGCCAACCACGCCGAAAACCAGGATGAATTTCCCCTGGATAGGCCAGAGAGAGCAACCTGCTGCCTCAACCTCCGCCTTCAATTCTGCAATCTGTTCCTGAGTCGCTGAGGGATGTAAAACAATGACCATCATTTTTTCCTCCTGTTCCTCCTGTTCCGTCTGCCCATGACAGGCGGCCCTGCTGCTATCCTTCACTCTG
>NZ_AFGF01000026.1 GCF_000219125.1 Acetonema longum DSM 6540 | reverse complement strand
CAGTGAATAGTCTGACGTCTATCTCACTAATTTAGCGCCGGAAAATAGGCAGTGAATGCCGAAAAATAGGCAGTGAATTTACGGTCTATTCTGAAGATTGAACATGCTGATGTGCCGAATTTTTGGCAGTGATTCAATTTTTCTAAGCTTTTTTATCCTGCAGATATGATGGGAGCACGGATTCACAGATTGGAATGAAAATTGCAACATGGATATAACTGATGCGGAAAAAACTACAGCGCAGGATGCAACTAAAAAAATGGAGGGATTTATTATGGAGAAAAAGGGATGCCAATATGGGACGCACAGGACGTTGGAGCCGCTAGGCATTTTACCGCAACCAGCCTGGAAGATTGACAATTCGATGGAGATTTACGATAACGAATTACTGATTGAGGTAGATACGCTGAATATTGACGCGGCAAGTTTTACCCAAATCAAAAAGCAAGCTGAGGGAAATCCGGCTGAAATGGAAAAAATTATGCTGGATATTGTGGCCAAACGAGGCAAACACCATAATCCGGTGACAGGCTCCGGCGGTATGCTCATGGGTACGGTAAGTAAAATCGGTTCAGCCTGGGCCGGCAAAACGCCGGTTAAAGTCGGCGACCGGATTACCACATTAGTATCTTTATCCCTGACTCCTTTGAAGATCCATAAAATTAAGAAAATCCATTTGGAAAAAGAGCAGGTTGAAGTGGAAGCCCAGGCTGTTTTATTCAGCAGCGGCATTTATGCTGTTCTGCCGACAGACATGTCACCTTCACTGGCCCTGGCCATCCTGGACGTTGCCGGCGCTCCGGCCCAGACGGCTCATCTGGTGCGGCCGGGACAAACCGTACTGGTTATAGGCGGCGGCGGTAAATCCGGCATGCTTTGCGTCTATGAAGCGAAGAAAAGGGCCGGCATTAGCGGCACGGTCATCGGATTGGGCTCCAGCCGGGGCAGCTGTGACAGAATGCGGCAAATGGGCCACGCTGATGTCGTAATTCAGGCAGATGCCACCGATCCTTTGGCCGTTATGCGGGCTGTTTCAGACGCTACCAAAGGAGAAATGGCTGATGTTATCATCAACTGCGTCAATATTCCCGGTACGGAAATGGGCTCGATCATGTCGGCCAAAGACCGGGCAACGGTGTATTTCTTCAGCATGGCAACCAGTTTTACCGGTGCTGCCCTTGGAGCCGAAGGAATTGGCAAAGATGTAACCATGCTGGTTGGCAACGGCTATTGTCGGGATCATGCGGCGATTGCCCTGCAGACAGTTAGAGAAAATGCCGTCCTGAGGAAAACCTTTGAGGAGCTTTACGCTTAGGCATGCTTACCTGGCATGAAGTTTTTCCAATCCAGCCTGCCGTGATCACGGTGGTGGGAATGGCGAAAAACGTCGGAAAAACGGTGACGCTGAATTATCTGCAAAAAATACTGCATAACGAGGGCTATGTCTTTGGGCTGACTTCCATTGGCCGCGACGGCGAGACATTTGACGCCCTGACCAACCTGGAGAAGCCGCGGATAGAGGCGCAGCCAGGAACGATTGTGGCTACGGCGGAAAAGATGATTGCTGATATCCGGGAGTGGGAGCTTTTACAGCATACCGATCTGGCGACTCCTTTGGGAAAAGTACTCATTCTGCGAGCAAGGGATTTCAACAGAGTGGTACTGGCAGGTCCCAGCAAAAACAGCGATGTTAAGGAATTACTCTCTTATTTTGCCGCTTTGGGTGCTGGGTGCACTCTGATCGACGGGGCTTTTGACCGCCAGAGTTCGGCTGACCCTTTAATCAGCAGCCAGGTACTGCTGGCCTGTGGCGCAACGGTTAGCCGTGATTTAATGGAATTGATTTTTCTGGCCCAAAGCAGAGTGACTCAATTGACTTTACCAGCCTGTGAAGCTATGTACCGTAATATAGCCCGGACCTATCAGGGCCAAGTCATCACGGTACTGGCTGATACGGTACGGGAAGTATCCCTGCATACATCTCTTTTGCGGCCGGCGGAGTGGAGCGAACTGTTTGATGCAGGCTGCGATGCGGTGATTATCAAAGGGGCGGTAAGTGACAGTTTGGCCCAGGCCTTGTTATGGCAGAGGCGGCCGCCGGCAGTGATCGTCCAGGACGGCAGCAAAGTGTTTATCACGGCTGCCTTATGGCGCCAGCTCCAGGTCCGGCAGGTACGGTTTACAGCTGTACATCCGATTTGCTTATTAGGAGTAACAATAAATCCAACTTATCCAGGTGGCCAAGGGTTTGATGCCGAAGTATTATTGCAGGAAATGGGAAAGGCGTTAGCACCCGTTCCGGTATTCGACTGTTTGAGAGAGGCGAAATATAAAGAAGTGCCGCTGTGATAAAGGGGGAGAACTGCTGTGGACAATCAGCTTGCGGGGTACGACTGGTGTCTTGATTTGGTGCTCAATCAGGTGGACCAGGGAATCCATATCGTGGATTGCGAAGGTCTAACGATTTTTTACAACCAGACGGCGGCCGAAGTCGAAGGCTTGCAGCCGTCTGATGTGATCGGCAAACACGTGCTGCAGGTCTACCCTTCTCTTACTCTGGAAACCAGCAGTATCATGAAGGTTTTGGCCAGCGGCAAGCCGATACTGAATCAACAGCAAACTATCGTAGGCAGAAACGGCAGAATCATTACCATTCATTATTCCACTATACCCCTTTACCGGGACGGCAAACTGGTTGGCGCCTGTGATATGTCGCGGGATATTACCAAAATTAAAGAGCTGTCGGAACAAGTCATGGATCTGCAGGTGGAATTGCTGGGAACGAAAAATGCCAACCGGGAAAAATCCAAAGCAAAAGAAGCTCAATTTGCACAGTATACCTTTAATGATATTATGGGCAGTCATGAAGCCATCGTTAGGCTAAAGGTAATGGGGCAAAAGGTCGCGGCCAGTTCTTCGCCGGTTCTGGTGACCGGAGAAACGGGAGCAGGCAAGGAATTGGTGGTCCAGGCCATTCACAACGCCTCTAACCGCAGGAACGGACCTTTTATTGCCCAGAACTGCGCCGCTTTTCCCGCAACTTTGTTGGAAAGTATTTTGTTTGGCACGGTGAAAGGCAGCTTTACCGGCGCGGAAAATCGCCCCGGCCTGTTTGAATTGGCTGATGGCGGAACGTTGTTCCTGGATGAAATCAATTCTATGCCCATGGAGCTGCAGGGAAAATTGCTGCGGGTCCTCCAGGACGGCAATCTGCGCCGGGTGGGTGATACCCATGTAAGAGAAGTGGACACCCGGATCATCACCTGTACTAATGTGGATCCTGAAGAGGCGGTGCGCAATAAGGAACTGCGGATTGATCTGTACTACCGTCTCAATGTGGTTTCCCTGCGAATAGCGCCGCTGCGGGAGCGCAAAAGCGATATACCCTGTCTGGTGGATCATTTTATCCATATGTATAATGCCAGGCTTGGCTGTCAGGTGGACGGCATCAGTGAAGAAGTCGGCGCGATTTTTGATACATATACCTGGCCGGGGAATGTCAGGGAATTACAGCATGCCATCGAGCATGCCATGAATATTGCGGCTGGGCCGCTGATTGCCGTGGAACATTTGCCGGAGCACTTGCGTCAATATGCCGGGAATCCCCACGGCGGAGCGTCCGGACTGGATGCCGGCAAAAGTCTGCCGGCTATCCTGAAACAGGTGGAAAGAGCCACCCTGATCCAGGCGCTGGAGCGGTCTGGAGGAAACATTTCCCGCACGGCACTGTATTTAGGCATTCCCCGCCAGACGATTCAATATAAGCTAAAGGTCCACGGATTGATGGACCGGGTCAGAAGCAGTGATTCCGTTTATGGGAAGGAGCGGACACATTGAAAAAACTTAATTTAGACGAGGGAAAAATTGCCCGGGGACGTGAATTAGCCGGGAAGATCGCAGAACAGGTGCAAGGGCATATTAATGCCCATTCGACCGTGACGGTGGAAAGGGCTATCTTACGGCTGCTGGGGGTTGACGGCGTCGACCGGGCGGATGTACCATTGGTAAATGGAGTGGTAACCTATCTGCAAAAAGCGGGAGCTTTAGGCCAAGGAGTTATCTATTGGCTGGTGAACGCCATGCTCCAGACTCAGCAGTCGCCCCAGCAGATTGCAACAGCAGTGGTCGAAGGCCGGCTGGCTTTGGAACAGCTGCCCCAGAAACCGGTGGCGGAAATCGCCGCTCTGGCTGAAAGCATGGCGAAAGAGGCTCTGGCAAAAATCCGCAGCCGCCGGCAGGAACGGACGGAATTAATTGCCCGCCATGGCAAAGGGGCCGAACCAATGCTTTATGTCATAGTGGCCACGGGAAATGTTTACGAAGATGCGGTTCAGGCCCAGGCGGCGGCGCGGCAGGGAGCGGATATTATCGCCGTCATCCGCACCACCGGACAGAGCCTGCTGGATTACGTTCCCTACGGCGCTACTACTACTGGCTTTGGCGGCACGTATGCCACTCAGCAGAATTTTCGTATTCTGCGCCAGGCATTGGATGAGGTCAGCCGGGAAGTTAACCGTTATATTTACCTGACTAATTATTGTTCCGGCCTGTGTATGCCGGAGATTGCGGCGATGGGTGCAATGGAGCGGCTGGATGTGATGCTGAACGACTCCATGTACGGCATCATTTTCCGGGATATTAACATGAAGCGCACCTTTGTCGACCAGTATTTTTCCCGTTTGATTAACGGCTACGCCGGTATCATCATCAATACTGGGGAAGACAATTACCTAACAACGGCGGATGCCATTGAGGCCGCGCATACCGTATTGGCTTCCGAGCTGATCAACGAGCAGTTCGCCTTCCGCTGCGGCATGAATTCGGCCCAGCTGGGACTGGGTCATGCCTTTGAAGTGGATCCCAGCGTCACCAACGGCTTTCTCTATGAATTGGCCCAGGCACAATTGATCCGGGAAGTGTTCCCTGATAGTCCCATTAAATATATGCCGCCTACCAAATACATGACCGGCAATATATTTCGGGGACATGTGCAAAATGCTCTGTTTAACGCCTGCTCCGTCATGACCGGCCAGGGGATTCACCTATTGGGAATGCTGACGGAGGCGATTCATACGCCGCATCTCCAGGACCGCTTTCTCAGTATTGAATCAGCTAAGTATGTATTCAATACTATGCGGGATATGGCCGATGAAATTGATTTCCGGCCGGACGGCTTTATTGTGCAGCGGTCCAAACAGGTTCTGGACAATACGGTGGGCCTGCTGGAACAGATTGCCGCGATTGGCTTAATGGAAGCCTTGTCCAAGGGTTATTTCGCGGACATCAGTCGTTCCCCCGAAGGCGGCAAAGGTCTGGAAGGAGTCTTTCAGCGGGAGCCCGGTTATCTGAATCCCTTCATTCCGCTGATGCTGCAAGGAGGAAATAGCCATGACTGATTTAACCAATGTCAAGCCTTATGGCGATACCCTGGACGACGGCATGGTGCAGTTGTCGTTTACCTTGCCGGTGGCTTTGAATAATGCCACCAAGGAGGCGGCTAGGCAGCTGGTCCTGCATATGGGAATGACCGAGCCGGCAGTGGTCCATGCCGCGGCCATCAGTGATTCCTTCAGCTTCTTTATTCTTTACGCAAAGTGCCGTCAGGGAGTGGATATAACCAAGATCGTGGCCCCGGATGTGGCCCTGAAAGTATTATCGAAACAGGAAGTGGACGATTATATTAAGGACAATGTGAAGCGGAAGTTAAACGTCCTGGGGGCCTGCATTGAAAGCGATGCTCATACCGTGGGCATCGACGCTATTATGAACATGAAAGGGTTCAACGGGCATAAAGGCCTGGAAAGCTATCATGAAATCAACGCCGTTAACATGGGGGCGCAGGTTTCCTGCGAGGAAGTGATCCGCAAAGCCTATGAAATCCGAGCCGACGCTATTTTGATCTCCCAGGTTGTCACCCAGAAAAATATTCATATCACCAATTTGACTAAGCTGGCGGATATGCTGGAAGCGGAAGGCCTGAGGGATAAACTGACCCTGGTGGTGGGAGGACCGCGCATTACCCACGAATTAGCCAAGGAATTGGGCTATGACGCCGGTTTCGGCCCAAACACCTATGCCGAACACGTTGCTTCGTTTTTGGTGCAGGAAGGAAAATTCAGGGATTCCGCAGCGGCGGTATAATCATAACGGTGTATGATAAAGGAGTGAGAAGTGTGTCGGGTATGGAAGAAGTCTTAATCCGGCTGCGCATGAGTGAACATGATGCCCATTATGCCGGAGGACTGGTTAACGGGTCCCACATGCTGGATTTATTTGGCGATGTGGCTACCGAGCTTTTAATTCGCAGCGACGGCGACGAAGGATTGTTTGTGGCCTATGATAACGTGGAATTTAAGGCTCCGGTCTATGCGGGGGATTTTATCGAAGCACGCGGTAAAATTGTCAAGATGGGCAATACATCTCGCCGTATGGAGTTTGTGGCCACCAAGGTCATTGCCCTGGACCCTAACGGTAAACATGATTCGGCGGCTGCGGTACTGCCGGAGCCGGTAGTGGTCTGCATAGCCAGCGGTACCTGCATGGTTCCCAAGGAAAAACAAAGGGGGGAACAACGTGGATAAGTTAATCATCACTGTGGCGCCCGTAGGAGCGGAGGCAACCCGGCAGGATAATCCCAATTTGCCCCTTACGCCGGTGGAAATTGCCGCCGCGGCATTGCGATGTGTGGAAAAAGGCGCCTCCATCATCCATCTCCATGTGCGGGATGCCGAGGGCCAGGCGACCCAGTCCAAAGAGGTCTTTCAGGAAACCATGGCCCTGATTCGCAAGCAGAGCAATGTCATTATCCAAACCTCCACCGGCGGCGCGGCCTGGATGACGGCGGCTGAACGCATGCAGCCACTGGAACTGAATCCGGAAATGGCCACCCTGACCACCGGTACGGTTAATTTTGGCGATGATATATTTTCCAATCCTATGCCAATGGTCACCGAGTTTGCCAAAGAAATGGTCAAACGAAGCGTTAAGCCCGAGATCGAAGTGTTTGAAGCCGGTATGATCCAGACAGCATTGAATCTGGTAAAACAAGGAATCTTACGTCTGCCGCTGCATTTTGATTTTGTGATGGGCGTACCTGGCGGTATCGCCGGCGAACCGCGGCATCTGGTTCATCTGGTGGATTCTTTGCCGGCCGGTTGCACCTGGACGGTGGCAGGAATTGGCCGCAGCGAACTGCCTTTGGCGACAGTGGCGATTGCTATGGGAGGAAATGTGCGGGTTGGCTTTGAAGATAATGTTTATTACAGCAGGGGGGTCCTTGCCGACAGCAATGCCCAACTGGTAGAGCGTATCGCCAGGATTGCCGGTGAATTGGGACGCCCTGTTGCGACTCCGGATGAAGCAAGGGCGATTCTGGGATTGAAAATTTAGTATCACGAGGCACATTGAGGTGCCTAATTTTCAGCGTGTTGCCGAATTTTAAGCACTTACCTGTGCGACAGATGAATAGTAGATATTATTCAGAAAATAAGTTTTATTCCGCCGGTTTTTGGGCAGCAGCGAGAAGGGTTTTATTATGACTTTATCCGATATGAGAATATATGCCGCCTGGAGACCTGGCAATATTTTGGCACGGTATGTGCAACTGATTTATAATGACCGCTATCAATTAAAGTGGGGTGAAATGCCAGTGGGACAAGTAACCTGAAGAAAATATACAGAATTTACAAAAAGCTCCTCCTGTCGGACAGTATTTCTTCCCGGCTACAGTAAAAAAAGGAGTGAATCGTGTGAGCAGTAATTTAGAAACGGAAAAAAACGTAACGGTCGATGGGGCTGCGGTAAGCACTGAGACGGGCAAATTAAAGCGAAGCTTGCAAGCCCGCCATATGAGTATGATCGCCATCGGCGGCGCTATCGGCACCGGATTGTTTCTGGCCAGCGGCGCCTCGATCAATACCGCCGGTCCCGGCGGAGCGCTGGTAGCTTACGGTCTCATTGGAATCATGGTCTATTTTTTGATGACCAGTCTGGGGGAAATGGCAACCTATTTGCCGGTCAGCGGTTCGTTTGAGGCGTATGCCACCCGCTTTGTCGACCCGGCCTGGGGTTTTGCCATGGGCTGGAACTATTGGCTGAACTGGGCCGTCACGCTGGCCTCTGAACTGGTAGCGGCATCGATTGTCATGAAGTTTTGGTTTCCGGATATTCCGGGATTTTATTGGAGCGCGGTGTTCCTGGTGGGTTTAACCCTGCTTAACGTGCTGTCGGCCAGGGCTTTCGGCGAAAGCGAATTTTGGTTTGCCGGCATCAAGGTCATTACCGTGCTGGTCTTCCTCTTTGCCGGCACCATGCTGATTTTGGGCGTGGGCGGCACATCTCCCGGCTTTGCCAACTGGACTGTGGGCGATGCTCCTTTTGTCGGCGGTTTTGCCGCTATTTTGAGCATCTTTATGATCGCCGGCTACTCTTTCCAGGGAACGGAAATGGTCGGCATTGCCGCCGGTGAAAGCGCGGACCCGGAAAAAAACGTGCCGAAAGCAATTAATACGGTATTTTGGCGCATTATGATTTTTTATATCGGCACTTTGATAGTGATCGGGTTTGTGTTACCCTATACCGATGAAAACCTGCTGCAGAATGAATTGCACAACGTAGCAGTCAGTCCCTTCACCACCGTGTTTAAACGGGCTGGCTTTACCGCCGCTGCGTCCCTGATGAATGCGGTCATCCTGACTTCCATTCTGTCCGCCGGTAATTCCGGCATCTATGTTTCCTCGCGGATGCTGTATTCCATGGCCAAGACCGGCAAGGCGCCGCGGCTATTTGCCAAACTCAACAGCCGCGGCGTTCCGGTCAATGCGATCTATATCACGGTAGCCTTTGGTTTGTTGGCATTTTTTGCCGCGATCATCGGCGATGGGGCGGCTTATATTTGGCTGTTGAACATCAGCGGCATGATCGGCTTCATTGTCTGGCTGGGGATCGCCGCCTGCCACTATCGTTTCCGACGGGCGTTTCTTGCCCAGGGGCATCAGTTATGCGAACTGAAATATGTGGCTAAATGGTTCCCCTTTGGTCCGATCTTTGCCTTTGTCCTGTGCATGATCGTCATTATCGGTCAAAATTACAACGGCTTTTTGGAAGAGTCGGTGAACTGGTATACCATCCTCTCGGTTTATATTGGCATTCCGGTGCTCTTGCTGGCATATGCCGGTTATAAGTATACGAAGAAAACCAAGCTGATTCCTCTGGACCAGGTGGATTTGAGCCGTCACGAGGATTAAGCATCAGCAAGATTTCATGTTAGGGAGAGGAGAATCATGAGACATTACCGTGATATTCCCCTGTGGAATCAGGTCCGTGAAGAAGAATGGCAAGACTGGCGGTGGCATGTCGCTAACCGCATTACCTCCCCTGAGACACTCAAACAGGTCATCCCTCTGACAGCGGCGGAAGAAGAGGGAATCAATCATTGTCTGGAAACCTTAAGAATGGCGATTACCCCTTACTACGCCTCGCTGATTGATCCGGCTGACGCGAACTGCCCCATCCGGAAGCAGGCTGTGCCAACCGCAGCGGAGCTGGAGATCGGCAGTTTTGACATGGACGATCCCCTCCATGAAGATACGGACTCGCCAGTGCCGGGCCTGACCCACCGTTACCCGGACCGGGTGCTGCTGCTGGTGACCGACCAATGCTCCATGTATTGCCGGCATTGTACCAGACGGCGTTTTGCCGGCGCTCTGGACCAGGCCCGCACTAAACAGCAAATTGACCGGTGCCTCCAATATATCCGGGAAACCCCGGTTATCCGGGATGTGGTGCTGTCGGGCGGCGATGCTTTCTTAATCAGCGACGATCTGATCGAGTATATATTGAAAGAGCTGCGCCGGATTAAGCATGTGGAAATCATCCGGTTCGGCTCGCGCACCCCGGTGGTGCTGCCTCAGCGGGTGACGCCGGCTCTGTGTGACATTTTGAAGCGATATCATCCGGTATATGTAAATGTCCATTTTAATCATCCCAAAGAAATCACTCCGGCTTCCCGTGAAGCCTGCGAACGACTGGCCGACGCCGGTGTATCTCTGGGCAATCAGTCCGTGCTGCTGAGGGGGGTCAATGATTGCCCGCAATTGTTGAAAAAACTGATGCAGCAGCTGCTGACCATGCGGGTAAGACCCTATTATATTTATCAGTGCGATATGTCCAGAGGCATCCAGCATTTCCGGACATCCGTTTCGGCAGGGATTCAGGCTATTGAATTCATGCGGGGCCATACCTCAGGTCTGGCCGTACCCACTTTTGTGGTGGACGCACCGGGCGGCGGCGGCAAAATTCCGGTCATGCCCCAGTACCTGGTCTCGCAAAATGAAGGCAGGTGTGTGCTGCGCAACTATGAAGGCGTATTCACCACCTATACGGAACCGCGGCATGTGGTTGATCCGGAAAAACCCTGCGAAGTATGCGGCACCTATCACCGGGACAGCAAAATCGGACTGACAGCCCTGCTAAGCGGCGAAGCTTGCGCCCTGGAAGCGCCGGTGAAGCCGGAACCCGGTAAGGATAAAGTACAGCCGGCTTAACCCGGTAAACGGCGGAAGCGATACGAAGCGAAGACTCTGGTTCCAGGGGCTTCGCTTCATGCCTTATTTCACTATCCATTCCATGGACGGATGGGTCAGACGGGTGTTCATCCAAGGCGTTTCACCGAGAGTGCGGAGGTAATCATGACGTTAGTACCCTTTATTGGTTTGTTGATCGGCGGCCTGATCGGCTGGAAAAAATCCGGCGAACATTTTCTCAAGCAGGTCGACATTGTAACGAGTGTTGTGTTAGTTTTGTTAATGCTGACCATCGGCGCGAACATAGGAGCCAACGATTCCGTCATGCTTAAATTGGACAAGATTGGTCTCCACTGTGCGGTGATTGCCCTGTGCGCTGTTTTTTTCAGTATTTTGGGAGTCGTGCTGCTGGAAAGAACGATTTTGCCCCTGGATGAACTGCAAAAGCAAATATCCCTGGGGGATATTTGCTTAGCGGCCGAAGAAGGAGCTGCGGGGGAAAAAGAAAAGCCGGCCTCAGCCCTGGTTTGGACAATGCCGGTAAGTATCATCGCCGGGATTATACTGGGATTCCGGTTTTTCACCGGAGCCGATACTGGCTTCCTGGATCATATGCTCATTGGGATCTTGATTTTACTGTATATCGGGGTGGGCATCAATATTGGCAGCAATAGAGAGGTCTATCACTATATAAAGCTTGTGGGGTTCAGAGTGGTTTATATATCAATTGCCATCCTTGCCGGCAGCCTGATGGGCGGCTTTGCGGCGGGAATGACGCTGGGCGTGCCGCTGGAAGCCGCGGTCATTTCGGCAAGCGGCATGTCCTATTACAGCCTTACGGGCGCGTATATGACCGAGGTATATGGCATAGAAACAGGGACTTATGGGTTCATCGTCAACGTGATGCGAGAATTTTTAACGATTGTAACGCTGCCGCTGCTGATCAAAATCAGCAAGGGCAGCCCGATTGCCAGCGGCGGCGCTGGCAATATGGACACGACGCTGATGCCGATCACTAAATTTGTCGGAGCTGAATTAGGTCTGATTACATTCATTACCGGTACTATATTAACATTGGCGGTACCGTTTATATTGCCAATCCTACACAGTATCCTTTAGGAGACCATTGCAAAAGCCCCCCCTGGGGGGCTTTTGCAATGGTCTCCGGACTTCTAGTTTGCCGGGGAAAAATCAGGGCGCAGCTTTACGGCTTCTTTTAAATACACATGCCGGATTTGGTGCTGGGGTTTTTCCGTATTCCAGAGAATCAGCACCCGGATGCACAGAAGGAGCCCGTCCGGATTATCAATTTCCTGGGTGCCGAACAGGGGCACGGCGGTCCAGCCCAGCTTTCGCGCGGCAGCGGCCGGAAAGGCGCTGTTAAGATCGGGGGTGGAGGAAAAAATCACAGCGCCGATATCTTCCGGCAGGATCTCATTGGTCTGAATCATATCCGTTAGCAGAGAGAAGGTATTGGCCAGGATTTCCTCCCGGTCATTTGCCGTAACAGTGGTTGCGCCGCGAACGCCGCGTAACAAATGGATCACCTCGTATGTTTTTTTATGTATCTATATCATAGGACATAAACTATCTGAATACAAGGCTTCGCCGGTCGACTGGCGCGCCAGTGAACAGAATTTTTTCGATAAACGCCATTTAGAGGAAACAGCAGGCAAATGGAGAAATAACGTTAGATATAGAAAAGGCATTTTTGCAGATGTATTCATCATCAGATGGAGGGAATATAGTGAGAAAAGCACTTGCTTATATTCTAGTCATAGCAGTGATCATAGGCTTTTGGCCGTCAATGGAGGGGGTGTCGGCAAAAAGCAGAAAGACAGCGGCAGGAGAACCAACCTATTCACAGGATCTGATGCCGATTCCGGGCTCTTCTGTGACAGATCCCCGCCCCATTCTGAAATGGGAGGTCTATCCCAACGGCAATGCGGTTACCGCCTTCCATATGCTGTTGGACGGAAAGCTGGTGAAAGCCAGCCGTATTCAGGACGATCACACAGTAACCTGGTCTTATCAGCCGGATCGGGATTTGGCCCCGGGCCGGCACACCCTGGTATGTCAGGTTACTTTTAAGGGATATCAGCCCCTTCAAGTCAGCAGCACATTTACCGTAGTAGACCCAAGCAGCCTGTCCGATCCCTTCCGGGGCAAAGACAGGCAAAGCTTAGCCACGCTGGAGTGGCAGGCTGTTGCCGCGATCAATGGCTACCGGGACGCTCTGGGACTCCCCCGGCTGCTCCAGCATGAACGTTTGTCCCGCAGCGCCCAGGCCCACAGCAATTATTTGCAGATCAATGCCAGCAACGGTCATCAGGAAAATCGCAATTATCCCGGATTTACCGGTGTATCCTCTCAGGACCGGGCGGCTTATTACGGTTATACCGGCACGGTGTCGGAAGGCTTGAGTTACGGCTATGCCTGGCCCTGGCTGCACATCGCGACACTGATGGACGCCCCCTATCACCGGTTGAGCCTCATTGATCCTAATGACCGGGATGTTGGCATCGGCCTTAACCTTCCCCACAATCTGGTTGTCGTTGCCGGCTCCCAGCATCAGCGCACCAATGACGCCGTTATGGTATACCCCTATTCCGGCCAGCCTGATGCCAAAATCAGCTGGTTTGCGGCTGAATCCCCCAATCCGCTTGCCTCCTACCGGTTAGACCGGGTCTATGTGGGATATCCCATCAGCGTAAGCCTCCATGACAGCAATACCCGGGAGTTACGGTTCATTGCGGGGAGCATCAAAGACAATTTGGGCCGGGATGTACCTTATTACCTGGTAGACTCTATGAAAGAAAGCCAATATCGCAAACATGTCTTTCTGATTCCAAAGCAAATCTTGACACCGGGTCTGATCTACACCGTATCGGTTCAGGCCGAGAGAGTGACAATAGACGGAAAAACAGCGCCGGTGCGCCGGGAATGGAGTTTTGCCACCCAAAGACAGCCCGGGCTCGATTATACCGGCATTGAGCGGTTTGAAGGCATTGAGAATCTGGTAATCCGGTATGATTGCGGCGATCTGCCGGATTTAGAGTATGTGCTTTACCGCAACGGCGAAATCGTTCGGCGCTATCAGACCGCTACCGGCTATTCCTGGAGCAGCCGGGCGGTTCTGGAAAATGGACTTTACAAATTGCAGGTTTCCAGCTCCTATTTGCCTTCCTTCCTGGAATATGAGCTGAATGTCACCGGCGCCGGCGAAGCCAGACAGGTTATGGTCAAAAGCGAGCGGGCCATGGGACAGACGCCGGCTGTCAGAGCCGGATTAATCAGACTGGGCGGCCGGGAGCATATCGAGCTTTTGTTCAGCGATAAGAAGCCAACCGGCTTAAAATATACTCTGACCAAAGACGGCCAGGTCCGGCGTACCTATGATGCGGCGCAAAGCGGGTATTACGCTTATGGTAGCTTTGAGCTGACGAACGGTGAATATCTGTTGGAGATCAGCAACGGGGCTGCGTCTTGGCCTCAGCGATTTTCCCTGGTTATTGCCGGGGAAAAAGAAACCCGCACAGTAAAGCTGACTGCGCTGCCTTGGTAGAAGTCCATAGTGGTTCAAATAGCATCTTTGGATCGCTGGATGTGCTGATGAGACCCGGTGCCACTCCCTATCCGGGGTGACGGAGGAGGAGATGCGGTGAAAGCAGTCAGCATGAGTCGGGAATTATTCGACCGTGTAAAACAAATGAAAATGGATAGACAGGTCATCCTGTCTATCCATTCTGTGTATGACACGGTTATCAATACAGTTGACGCCGGCTATAAGCTCATCACCATTCTCAGTCCGGGAAAGCCATTGGTTCCCCTGAGTATACGGATTCCTGACCCAGCCGGCTTTGAAAGCTTTAAACATCATAAGACTCTAACCCTTGGATTTACCCCTGAATCCAGCATTCGTCTTTCTGATCCTGAAGTAGTGGATTTATATCTATACCCGCATATCCAGGAGATACCTAAGCTGGTATCGGCAGCGGAAAAGCTGCTGGATTTCTTGGCAAGAAAGGCTTCGCCTGATTCTTTTTATGGGATGGTCCAACCGCTGCTTTCATCCGCCCGTTTAGACGGCTCCGACGGGTGGAATCACAGTGCTCAGGAAATCATGCTGCCGAGAATAGCGAAGTACTTGCGGACTCTCAGCCTCAGCGAAACTATTGACAGCAATCTGAACGTCTACGGCTTTGGGAGAGGTTTAACCCCATCCAGTGATGACTTTGTCCTGGGACTTGGCGCAGTCTTTCAATATGCCGGGGATTCACGGCTTAATCTGGTGAAACAACATGGCGAAAGATTCCTGCCCTCCACTACTTTTATCAGTGGACAAATGCTCCAAAATGCCTGGAACGGACAATATGGCATATCTGTGCATCAGCTTTTTTCCGCGATGGCATCAGAGCGTTTGAGCGAAGGCGTTCTGGCTGAATTTACCGCCTATGGACACACATCCGGGATGGATGCCTTATGCGGGATTGTAACCGGCATTCAAATTCTGGGCGGCAGGGAATTTACCGTTTAGCCGCCTTGTGGCCCGGCAAATGGGAGTTTCCGGCCGCGGTTTGCCCGATCGTGCCTATGAGTTCGTTGTGCCTGGGCTGGTTGATTCTATGGGCTGGGCATCACTGAGATTACCGGGGAGTACCAACCGTTGCTTTTAGGCGTATCCGGCAATTTTTATTGATAATCAGACGTTTGCCAGGTACAATAGTGGATATAACAAGTACATTGCTTGTCCATTTGTTTAAAAGCAAGGAGGCTACTCAGTTGACTGACCGGATTTTTAACTTTAACGCAGGACCGGCGGTACTGCCGCTGGATATATTGAAACAAGCCCAGGCTGAGCTGTTGAACTACCGGGATACCGGCATGTCCATCCTGGAAATCAGCCACCGGTCCAAGCCTTATGAAGTGATCCATCAGGAAGCCGAAGCCGATATGAAGGCTTTACTGGGTTTGGGCGATAATTACCGGGTGCTGTTCGTTCAGGGCGGCGGCAGCCTGCAGTTTGCTATGGTCCCGATGAATTACCTGCCTGCCGGGCGGATAGCCGATTACATTCTCACGGGATCCTGGTCGGAGAAAGCGCTGCAGGAGGCCAAGCTCCTGGGGCAGACCCATGTTGCCGCCACAACGGCCGGAGAAGGTTACCGGCGTATTCCCAGCCTGCAGGAAATCAAGCTGAGTGACAAGCCGGCTTATGTTCACATTACTTCCAACAACACCATTTATGGCACTCAATGGCGGGAGTTTCCCAACTTCGGCGATATCCCTCTGATGGCGGATATGAGTTCGGATATGCTGTCCCGTCCTTTTGATGCCAAGAAGTTTGCCCTGATCTATGCCGGCGCTCAGAAGAACCTGGGACCGGCCGGCGTTACCATCGTTATCATTCGTAAGGATTTACTGGACGAATGTCCCCCGACCATTCCCACCATGCTCCGTTATGACACTTACGCCAAAAATGATTCTATGTACAATACTCCCCCCTGTTTTTCCGTCTACATAGTGCATTTGGTGCTGCAGTGGTTGCGCAAAAATGGCGGACTGGCGGCCATGGAAAAGCACAATCAGGAAAAGGCAGCCTTCATCTATCGCCAGATTGACCAAAGCGGCGGCTTCTACCGGGGGCATGCCGAACCGGACAGCCGCTCCCTGATGAATATTACCTTTCGCCTGCCCAATGAAGAACTGGAAGGGGCCTTTGTCAAAGAAGCGGTCCAGGCAGGGCTGGGAGGCCTGAAAGGATATCGTACGGTCGGCGGCATACGGGCGTCGGTGTATAACGCCATGAGCAAGGAAGGCTGTCTGGCATTGGCTGCCTTCATGGATGAGTTTAGAAAGAAAAATAGCTAGCATCCCGGACCTTTTTGCACGCTCCCGTTTTCGAGGCGGAAGGAAGGTTCGACAGACTCTTGTAAGCCCCCGGTTGCAACCAAGCCTGGGGCTGTTTCTTACTTGGCGGAAAGTATAGTTTAAAGAAGAAGGGATTAGACATGTCTGAACAGTATATTCGCATCCTGATGGTGCTGACCGCTCTTTTTTGGTCCGGCGCGTTTATTACCGGGAAAATGGCCACCCAGGAATTTCCCGCCTTTGCCCTCACTTTTTTTCGGTTCCTCTTTGCCCTGCCCTTCATTTTTTTGCTGCTGTACCTTAAAGAGCCCAACCATTTGCTCCCCCGCGGCCGGCAATGGCTGCCGCTCATTATCCTGGGAGTTGTCGGCACTTTTTGTTATCATGCGTTATTTTTCAACTCTCTAAAATATACCACCGCCATTAACTCCTCGCTGATCGGCGCCATGAACCCCATGGTGACGACCGTTCTGGCAGCTTTATTCTTTGCTGAACGTTTAACCTCCGGACGGATATTGGGAATTGCTCTGTCGTTCAGCGGCGTTTTTCTGGTTATTACCAATGCGGATTGGCGCCTGATCGCTGCTTTTCGCTTCAATACCGGGGACTTGCTGATGCTGGCCGCAGTCTGCTGCTGGGCCATTTATTCCCTTTTAGGCCGCCGCTATATGAAAGAGTATAACCTGTCGCCGCTCTTGGTTACGGCTTATACTTTCCTGCTCTGCGTGGCTGTTTCCTTTCCTTTCGTAATATGGGAAGATCCTTCGACCTATCTGGGAACGGCTACAGCCGGCGGCTGGCTGTCCATTTTATACATGAGCCTGTTTGCCTCGGTGCTGGGCTATCTGTTCCAGATGATTGCCATCCAGCGGATCGGCGCGGCCCGTACGGCTACTTTTGTCAATCTGGTGCCGATGTTTACGATCATCCAGTCGGTTCTTATCTTGGGGGAAGCCTTTACTCTTTATAAATTGGTGGGGGCGGCGGTTATTATCGCCGGTGTATACCTAGCTACCCGGCAGGAGACGAAGCCCCAAACGGCGGTTTCCTCTAAACTATAACGGATGCAGATTTAAACTATTCAAACCCAGTGTAAGCTACTTGGCTTATCCTGGGTTTTTTGTGCAATTTTGCGACTGTAGCAAAATTGCACGAGCTAAGATATACGGGCCACATCGGAATTATTCTGACATCGCAAGTCGCAATATTAAGACATTTCTAAAATTTAAACTTGGCGCCAAGGGGACATTGCAGGTATCTATATTTGGCACGGGCCTTGCATTATTAATGGGATGACAGGAGGCTGCACTAACGATTAAAGGGAGGAGGTATGTATACCAATTGAAATCAGGACAAAGGCAGAGTGACTAAGCAGAGGAGGATGACCATGAGTTTCTTAGGCCCTATCTACAAACGGGAATTTGGGCAGAAACAGCCATATATACCGCTTGGGCCATTTCAATTCAGACTGCCGTTTATTCACTATCGTTTTGAGCTGCCCGACTATATTCAAGGTTTGCTGATGTGCGCGGTCTGTCTTGGCATTATCCCTATTCTCCAGGAATATCTGGGGATGCCTTTTGAAATAGCCATTACTATCGTTATTTTAAACGGTTTCTTCTACTTATGGCATGCTCATTTGGGAGATCCCGTGGTTCCGGGCTGGATTACCCCGGCTATTCCGCTGTTGCTGCTATGGCTGAAAACCTTCCCGGAAGGGGCGGCCAGAATGCATGCCCTCATCGCCTTCGAGTTTGAACTGGGTTTGTTCTCCCTCTTGCTGGGCATCACAGGTCTGGCGAAACGATTTGTGGACCTGGTGCCTGACGCATTAAAATCGGGCATCTTACTGGGCGCCGGTATTGCCGCTGTCAGACTGGTATTCCAGGAAGGCGGCCGGTTCGATCTTTATCCCTGGACCATTACCATCGCTATTGGGTTTGCTTTCTATATTCTGTTCTCCAATCATTTTAAAACCATCCGCAACAAAAATAAATTTTTCAAATATCTCTCGGATCTTGGCTTGTTGCCAGCCATTGTACTCGCTATTTTTATCGCGCCGCTGGTTAAAGAATTACCCTGGCCGGCCATTGAGTGGGGATTCACCATTCCTCAATTCTACACCCTGTTTACCGAATGGACCCCCTTCGCCGAGCGTATCGGCTGGCCGCCGCTCAGTATGTATCTTAGCGCGGCACCGCTGGTCTTCGCGGTGTATATCGTTCTATTCGGTGAACTGATTCAGGCCGAAGCGCTGATTGATGAAGCGCGGGATTTCCGCGACGGGGATGAGGATATTCATTTTGACGCCAACCGCAATAATATGATCGTCGGCATTCGCAATATGGGCATGTCGGCGCTGGGGCCGGATGCTGCGATGTGCGGTCCGATGTGGGCGGCCATGCAGGTGGTGGAATGTGAGCGCTATAAACATGGCCGCGAGGCTATGGACAGCTTATATGGCGGCGTGGGGTCATTTCGCTGGGGCACCTTTACCGGCTATTTCTTCTCACCGATTGTTACCTTGGTAAAGCCGATCCTGCCGATTGCATTATCCCTTACGATGCTGGTTCAGGGTTATGTGGCTGTAAGAGTAGGCATATTGAAAGCTCGGACCTTTAACGATTTGGGCGTGGCCGGAATCGTAGCTGCTGTGCTGATTACCCGGGAAGCGGGCGCTGCCTTTGGCGTCGGCATTATACTTTGCCTGTTGATTTACGGCAAAGATATCTTCCGCAACTGGGCTAAGTATGATAAGACGAAAGATCCGGTATTCAACAGCAGGATCGGCAGCGAATGATGATTTAAGCTGCAACGGGTACCATGCCGTTCTCCTCGCCGCGGACCCATGGCACCCTAAAACTAAAGGAGGAATGAATCATGACTTTAAAAACCGCACAACAGTATGAGGACAGTCTAAGAAAGCTCAAGTTCCAAGTTTATCTTCAAGGGGAAAAAGTAGCAAACCCGGTGGACCATCCGATCATCCGGCCGTCCATGCACTCGGTGAAGCTGACCTATGAACTGGCTCTGGACCCGGAGTATGAAGACCTGATGACTGCCACGTCCCATCTGACCGGCAAAAAAATCAATCGGTTCTGCCATCTTCACCAAAGTACCGAAGATCTGGTGAAAAAGGTGAAGATGCAGCGGATGCTAGGGCAAAGGACCGCCGCCTGTTTCCAGCGCTGTGTCGGCATGGACGCCATTAATGCCGTAGACAGCGTCACCTTTGAGATGGACGAAAAACTGGGGACCCATTATCATGAGCGGTTCAACCAATTTCTCCTGAAAATGCAGGAAGAAGACTGGACTGTAGACGGAGCAATGACTGATCCTAAAGGCGACCGGGGCCTGGCCCCCCACCAACAGGCGGATCCCGACCTGTTCGTGCGGGTCGTGGAAAAACGCCAGGACGGCATCGTCGTTTGCGGCGCAAAATGCCATCAGACCGGTGCCCTCAATTCCCACTGGATTCTGATCATGCCCACCCTCAGCATGGGGGAAAAAGATGCTGATTATGCCGTGTCCTTTGTGGCTCCGGCTGATGCTGCAGGCATCGTCTACATATACGGCCGCCAGTCCTGCGATACCCGTAAGCTGGAAGGCAGCAGCATTGACGTAGGCAACAAGCAGTTTGGCGGTCATGAAGCCCTCATGGTGTTCGACCACGTCTTCATTCCCTGGGAAAACGTCTTCATGTGCGGCGAATACGAATTCAGCGGCGCTCTGGTCGAGCGCTTCGCCGGCTACCACCGGCAAAGCTACGGCGGCTGCAAGGTTGGCGTAGGCGACGTCCTCATCGGCGCCACCGCCCTGGCGGCCGACTACAACGGCGCCCACAAAGCCTCCCACGTCAAAGACAAACTCATCGAAATGGTGCACCTCAATGAAACCCTCTACGCTTGCGGCATTGCCTGCTCGGCGGAAGGTTACAAGACGGCCTCCGGCAACTACATCATCGACCTCATGCTGGCCAATGTCTGCAAGCAGAACGTCACCCGCTTCCCCTACGAGATCGCCCGGCTGGCTCAGGATATCGCCGGCGGTCTGATGGTCACTATGCCTTCGGAAAAAGACCTACATAACCTGGAAATCGGTAAATATGTAGAGAAATACTTCCGGGGAGTGAATACGGTGCCCACTGAGCACCGCATGCGCATCCTGCGTCTGATCGAAAATCTGACTCTGGGAACCGCGGCAGTGGGATACCTGACCGAATCCATGCACGGAGCCGGTTCGCCCCAGGCTCAGCGGATCGTGATCTCCCGCCAGGCCAACCTTGAGCAGAAAAAGTCTTTGGCCAGGCGGATTGCCGGTATTCCCGCCAAGTAAGGGGGAGGGTTATGATGAATTGGAGAAATACTTACCGGGAGAGAATCATTTCGGCGGAACAGGCATTGAAAAATGTGAAATCAGGTGATCGGGTAGTAACCGGCCATGCGTGCGGTGAACCGCCGGCCCTGATAGAGGCGCTGGCAGCCCGGGCACCGGAGCTTCAAAACGTAGAAATTGTTCATATGGTGGCAATGGGGCCGGCTAAATACGCCCAGCCTGGAATGGAAGCCAGCTTCCGCCATAATGCCTTTTTTGTCGGCGGTTCGACCCGCAAGGCGGTAGAGGAGAAACGCGCCGATTATACCCCCTGCTTTTTCTCGGAAATTCCCCGCTTGTTCAGGAATAACATATTACCGGTAGACGTTGCTTTAATCCAGGTCACACCACCAGACGAAGCCGGCTTTTGCAGTTTCGGCATATCGGCGGATTATACCGTGGCAGCGGCGGAATGCGCCAAAATTACCATTGCCCAGATAAACAATAATCTTCCGCGGACCGGCGGCGTCAGGATCCGTTTGGATAACATCCAATTCATCGTTGAAAAAGACGACCCGCTGATTGAGCTGAAACCGCCCGCCATCGGCGACGTGGAAAAACGGATTGGGGAGAATATTGCCGGCCTGATCCCCGATGGTGCTACTCTGCAACTGGGAATCGGCGCTATTCCCGATGCTGTGCTGCTATTCCTTAAAGAAAAGAAGGATTTGGGGATTCACTCCGAGATGTTTTCCGATGGTGTGGTGGCACTGGCTGAGGCCGGTGTCGTCACCAACCGGAAAAAAAGCATCAACTCAGGCAAATTCATGGTCGCCTTTTTAATGGGTACCCGTAAATTATATGATTTTGTTCATAACAATCCTGATGTGGAATTGCACCCGGTAGACTACATCAATGACCCTTATATCATTGGCCAGCACGAAAATATGATCTCGATCAACTCCGCCCTGCAAGTGGACTGCATGGGCCAGGTCAATGCCGAAATGATCGGTTCCCGGCAATTTAGCGGCATCGGCGGGCAGGTGGATTTTGTCCGGGGCGTCAGCCGGTCTAAGGGGGGGAAATCGATTATTGCCCTGCCGGCAACTGCTTCCGGCGGCAGGATATCCCGCATCACCTGTGAGCTTGACCGCGGTGCGGCGGTCTCCACATCCCGCAATGACGTCCACTATATTGTTACGGAATACGGCGTTGCCAATCTCCGGGGAAAAAGCCTGAGGGAACGCGCCAAGGCATTGATTGCCATTGCTCATCCCGATTTCCGGGAGACATTGCGGGAAGAAGCGCAAAGAACAGGGGTTTTCTAGTAAAAGGCCGGCCGGTTTCTGATTAGGAGAGCACGCTTATTCCTCTGTCATTACATTTTTGCATGATATGGTTTCCGGGGTAAAAGGGCCATATTACCGGTGGAACTGCTTCAGTTGGCTGAAGCTGGAAGGAGCTAAAGCAATTGCCGTCTATGATTAACGCTGATTTTTTAAAAGGACCGGAATAAGGTCTGTCAGACTGGACTTGGCATAAGCCAAGTCCTTTTATTATTCCTCTGGCACTCCCGAGTGAACACCCGGAGACCTGTCCCGCGGCCCCTGCACAAAAATCCCGG
This sequence comes from Acetonema longum DSM 6540, assembly GCF_000219125.1. Taxonomy (NCBI): domain Bacteria; kingdom Bacillati; phylum Bacillota; class Negativicutes; family Acetonemataceae; genus Acetonema; species Acetonema longum. The sequence goes on along the minus strand of NZ_AFGF01000026.1, from coordinate 5,575 downwards.
AGGCATAGTTCAAAGTTAACAAAGACAGTATTGACACCTCAAAGGGCCTTAGTTTATAATTATGTTAACAAACGTTAACCTAATTATAAACTAAGGTTTAAAAGGGGCTGAATCAATGTCACTGAGCCATAGGGAAAATACAGTAAACAAAGAAGCGAAACAAGCAAAAGCCGAGGGAAAAAGGGCAGAAATCGTCAAAGCCAGTATCCGCCTGTTTGGGACACGGGGTTATGACGCCGTGTCGGTGCGGGACATTGCCAAGGAGGCGGGAGTATCCGAGGCTGCCCTGTATAAACATTTCAAAGGCAAGGAAGAAATGGCCCTGCAGCTGTTTCGCCGGATCATCAGCGAATACCGGGCCGGTATCGAACAGACGGCCGGGCTGAATATCCACAGCATCGAAAAGCTTTGCCGCATCATTGACATTTTATATGACTTATATGATGCCAGACCGGCGGAAATCCGGTTTGCCCTGGCATCGCAGCATACTTTCTGGGATCTGGTGGAAGAACAATATAAGCCGCACCATGTGATCAAAGCCATCATTCAGCAAGGGATCGAGCAGCGGGAATTGCCGCCGGAGGATGTCTACTTCCTGCTTGCGATTTATTCCGGCTTACTGATCCAACCCTTAGCCGAATATCCCTATTTTGGGGATGTATTGCCGGCGATACCGGTTTTGAAAGAACAGGTTAAGCAAAAGGTACGCAAATTATTCAGTTAAAGTGAAGGGCCGCTTCGCTCCGGCAGGGCGGCCGAAGAACTCATAAGAAAGAAGCGTGAATAAAAATGAAGAGCCTGTTGCGATGGATCTTCAGTTATTTATTCCGGGTACGGTTAGTCGGCTTTCAGCCCGCATTCCCCCCGGGACCGGTTATTATTCTACCCAACCATGTATCTTTTCTCGATGCCATTTTCCTCTACCTTTACCTGCCGGGCCGGGTCCGGTTTGTGGTGAATACCCAGATTGCCGCCAGGCTGTCCTGGGCCTTGCGGTTCTTCCCCTGCATTACGGTAGACCCGCTGAATCCATATTCGCTGAAGACCATTGTCCAGGCGGTAAAACAGGGGGTGCCGCTGGTCCTGTTTCCGGAAGGCCGGATTACCAGGACCGGCAATCTGATGAAAGTTTACAGCGGCATCGGCTTCATTGCCCTGAAAACACAAGCCCGGCTGTATCCGGTTATTTTTACCGGACCGGAACGTTCCAAACTGTCCCGGGTCCGGGACAAGATTCCTTCCCGCCTGTTTCCGGCGGTACAGATTCTGTTGGGACAGCCGCAGCGGTTAACGGTTGATCCCAACAAGCGGTTTAAGGAACAGAAACGGGAAATGGCGGATCAGGTGCTGGCCATGCTGCAGCAAACCGCCTTCCAGGCAAGATACCGGCCGGGCCGCGATCTGTTCGATCTGCTGTGGGAGGCGGCGGACAAACAGGGAATAGAGAGTCCGGCTGTCGGGGATATTACCGGCGCCGCCAGCTATAAGAAGCTTCTGGCCGGCATTTATGTCCTGGCGGAAAAGCTGGGGCCAATGCTGAGGCCCGAAAGGAATGTGGGGCTGCTGATGCCCAATTCGATCGGCCATGTGACCGCTCTGTTTTCCCTCTTCTATCTGAGCAGGACTCCGGCTATTCTCAATTTCAGCTCCGGGCTGGCTACCCTTCAGGACTGCGCTGCGGTTGCCGGCCTGCGGCAGATCATCACATCCCGCCAGTTTGCGGCTAAAGCGGGGCTGGAACAGACGGTTCAGGCCTTGCAGGAAACCGGTTGTCACATCATCTATCTGGAGGATGTGCGGGCGGCAATCACATGGGCCGACAAGCTGCGGGGCCTGGGCTGCTTCTTCCGTCGGCGCAAAGCTGCATCAGGAAGCCGGAATTTGATCCTGTTTACCAGCGGCAGTGAAAGCAAGCCCAAAGGGGTTGTGCTGACCCATGACAGCATTGCGGCCAATCTTGCCCAGATTGCCTCGGTGATCGACTATACGCCGCGGGACCGGATGCTGAATGCCCTGCCCATGTTCCATTCCTTCGGGCTGACCGCCGGCACCCTGCTGCCGCTGTTCAGCGGCATGGAAGTCTATCTGTACCCTTCCCCGCTGCATTATAAAATGGTTCCAGAATTGGCCTATGATAAAAATGTCACGATTTTGCTGGGGACACCGACCTTTCTGGCAGGTTACGGCAAATACGCTCATCCTTATGATTTCTACAGCCTGCGTTATGTCATCGCCGGCGGCGAAAAACTCAAGGATGAAATCCGTACTTCCTGGCTGGAGAAATTCGGGTTAAGAATCTATGAAGGCTATGGCACAACCGAGGCATCCCCGGTCTTGGCCATTAATACTCCGCTGTTTTACCGGCAGGGATCGGTCGGCCGATTTTTGCCGGGAATCGAGTGGCAGGTCGAAGCGGTTGAAGGCATAGAATCCGGCGGCAAACTGCTGGTGAGCGGGCCCAATCTGATGGCCGGCTATCTCCTGTCGGAAAAGGGCTTTATACCTCAGCAGGGCTGGTACGATGTGGGCGATGTGGTGACTGTCGACGGAGCCGGTTATGTGACCATTCAGTCCCGGCTGAAGCGGTTTGCCAAAATATCCGGTGAGATGGTCAGCCTCAACCGGGTGGAGGAGTTTGCCGAAGCATGTCTGCCTCAAGGCCGTCATGCCGTCATCAGCCTGCCGGACGGAAAAAAAGGCGAGCGGATGATATTATACACGACAGCCAGAGAGGCCCAACGTTCGGCTATTCGGGCCTTTCTGCAGCAAAGCGGTGAAAGCACGCTGTATTTGCCGGCAGAGGTAAAGGTAGTGAATTCATTACCGCTCCTGGGCAGCGGCAAAATTGATTATGTGGCACTGCGGGATAAAGCAGTGAAGGAGGTCTCCGTTCATGCACATTAAGAGTCTCTTGCAAAACTCATCTTTAGCCTCGAATCCGGAGACCGTTCAAAAAGGTTCAGATGCTAGGCGCGACGAGGAAGCGCGCGAAGGCTGTACGTTCGGAGGGTACGGTGAGCGCGCTCCCGCAGGAGAAACGACGCAGACGGGCCTTTTTCAACGGTCTCCTGGGCTGTCGCCGCTGGGTGCGCTCTATCTAGCGCAATTTCTGTCGGCGTTTGTGGATAATATGATTTTGTTTATTGCCCAGGCAATTATTCTCCGGAACAATTATCCGGGATACTATCTGCCGCTGGTGCAGAGCATGTTTCTCTTTTCCTTCATCATCCTTTCTCCCTGGGTAGGGCGGTTTGCCGACCGGCACGCCAAAGCCCGGGTTCTGATCGTGGGCAATCTCATCAAGGCGGCTGGCATTCTGCTTTTAATGCTGGGATTCGATCCGGCGGCAAGCTATGCAGTAGTCGGAGCAGGAGCGGTGATTTACAGTCCGGCCAAATACGGCATCCTGCCGCTTTTGACCCGGACTGGGCCGGAGCTGCTGCAGGCCAACTCCCATATAGAAACCTATACCATCCTGGCCATTCTGACCGGGTCGGTGGCCGGCGGCTATCTGGCTGACCTCTCCATTTCGGCGGCCCTGATGACAGCCTTGGCTTTATATGGGCTATCGGTGATGGTCAATCTCTGGATTCCCCGAAATCCGCCTAATCCGGCCATTACCTATCGTCATGCCGTAGCTGAATTCATCCGTGATACTCGCGCTTTGCTGCAAAATCCGCGCAGCGCCTATTCTCTGATCGGCACCGGCTCCTTCTGGCTGTCATCGGCTGTGCTCCGGATGATGGTCTTCGCCTGGCTGCCCCTGATCCTGGGAATCACCAGCGGCATGGCCATCAGCATGATTATCGCCGTGACCGGCGTGGGCATCGCCCTGGGCGCCATGATTACGCCCTATATTATTCCGGTGGACAAAATAAAGCGCACCTTATGGTTTGGCTTAGCCATGGCTTTTTCTATCCTTGCCTTTACCCTGATCCACACCCTGCCGCTCACCATCCTGTTTCTGCTCTTAATCGGCTGTTTCGGCGGCATCTATATTGTACCCATGAACACTTGCCTGCAGCAGGTCGGACATAGCAGCATCGGCGCCGGAAAAACCATTGCCGTGCAGAACTTCGTGGAGAACCTGTGCATGTTTTCGGGCGTGGCGCTTTATACTTTGGCTGCTAAATCCGGAGTGGATATCAATGTTTCAGTGGCGGTTGCCGGCCTGGCAATGCTGGGGTTTGTGGGGATATTGGGGCTGCTTGGACGAAAAATATAGAACCGGGATTGACTGCGAAGGATTCTCGCTGCTGTTTTACTTGCAAAAAGCAGGATGGTAAATTATTATAGAATTGGTAATCTAGACGAAATTGGGATAAAAGGGGGCTCCATATTATTGTGAAATATTATCTAAAGGTTTGCAGCGGAGTAGTAGTCTTCTTGGCCTTTTTACTTTTTTGTCATGATTCAAGCGCTTTTGCCGCTCCGATTGTACAAACACTTGATAAGGATACCAGAATCATGCCGCCGGGATTTATCGTAGCGGTTCAGTCTGAAATCCCAAAGTTCAGAAAAGGAACGGCTGTTACCCTCAATATGTACGGTGAAGTTCTTGAGGGGACATTGGCTGAAGACGTCAATTTGCGCTGCGAAATGGGGGCATCCCAGAAGGCGGTCAAGCCGACTTCCTACGCATACACGCCTCCTCTGATTGTTACCGTCCCTTACGCCGTGGACACGAAGCCGGACAGGATCCTTCAATTTAAAGGCGGCACCAAAATCGCATTCAATAATAAAGGGGAAGTGACAAAAGGGACAATCGTTTCTGTCGGTGACAACAAAGCCAGCATCATCCTGAGTCCGACCAGCCGCATCGGTGTTTATTCCGGTGAAATCAGCTTCCATGAGAATGGCATGGTGGCCAGTTGTATATTAACTGACCATTCCTATTTGCGTCCTGTAGGCTGGTCCCAAATTTTAACCGAGAACTTTACCAATACTACAGCCTGCTCCGGCTTTGTTGAATTTAAGGCCAGGAAGCCAATTCTCCTAAACGATAAAGGGGAAGTAACGAAAGGCGTTTTGCAGCAAAAAACCAAACTGCGTTCCGCTGAGGCGCCGGAAGCGGTAAAGGTTTTTGAAGCCGGGACTACGGTGGAATTTGATGACCGCGGGTTAGTTGTAAAAGCAACAAAATAGCACTTGAAAAATAAAAGCCCGGAGCTCTGGTCATAGAAACCAGCGGCTCGCGGGCCTTTTCATGGACTTTACTCTATACTGAAAATTTTTTCGGGATTCAAAATCAAATTAGGGTCCAGGGCCTTTTTGGTGGAGCGCATCATATCCAGTTCCACCGGATCGGCGTATTGATCCATCAGATAGCGTTTTTTGCAGCCAATGCCGTGTTCGCCGGAGAGATTGCCGCCAATTTCATTGGAGTAAATGTAATCAAAGATGTCATGGTGAATTTGGGACAGTTTACCCGGCCATTGGTCATCGGGAATGGTGCCGTTCAGGCTGGCCACAGTATCCATGAATTCAACCGAGGCGGGGTGAAACCGGCCTTGGCCATGATGCCGACAAAGACGATAGCGTCGTCAAATACCAATGACACCTATATCACTGGCTC
>NZ_AFGF01000025.1 GCF_000219125.1 Acetonema longum DSM 6540 | reverse complement strand
TTGAGAGGTAGCATTCCCCATTTTTCGAAATTGATATAAGATCACTCCTGCTTCGAGTGTTGTATAAATCTCAACTGCCGTTAGTCCACCTGCAGTCAAATACATTGCCGAGTCAATGACGTGTTTACCGTGTGCTGTTTTTCCTGCCCTTAGTTGCTCGTTAAAGTTAGTAACAATGCTGTTTATTTGGTCATCGTTCAGCCCTTTATTCCGGGCTATTTCAATAAACCGGTTGAGCCGCTTTTCGTCACCGTTTTCATCAATTCCGAGGTTATAGGCGCTTTCATATTCCACCTCGTTGCCAAGATCGTAGTTATTGATGGCATCATTATTAAACTCATCCATTATTTCTTGTGCTTTTTCCGGTGGTACGTTTGCCTCTTTCAAGGCTTTTTCTTTATTGACATATTCCCAATACAGGTTGTTTCTTGTTCCGCTGGCTGCCGCAGTCCCGCCTGCCTGGGCATTGCCGCCTGCCAGTTTGGCGGCCGCAGCGCCAAGGGCAAAGCTGGCCCATTGATGCAGGTCCGGATTCTTCTCGAACAGTTTGACTAACTCTGTCTGTACGGCTTCGTTGACTCCGGCTCCTACGGCGCCGGATGTAAAGCTGCCCCCACCCATCTGAGACATAATGCCGCCCACCGCTGCATGAAGAGCGATTTTTTCCAGACTGCCTTCTTTCCAGCCATTGTTCTTGCTGATGATGTGAACTTGATTAAACGCCTCTTCTCCAAACATCTTCACCAGTTCCTGGCGTTCCTGCACAGTCTTCTTATCAAAGATCCTGTCCAGGGCTTGGGTGGTATTTTCCGTATCCCGGCTGAGTTTGGAGAGGTCCGCTTTCTGATTGGCCGGGTCTCTGATCACAATGGTTCCTTGGGCAATCGCCGCATGGGTAGTGCTGTTTTTATCATCGGATACCGGAATCCCCATATTGGGAGTCCAGCCCTTATCTTTCTCCTCTACATCCTTACCTATTGCGTAGTTGACACCAGTACTGCTGGCGCTGTATTCGGCTCTATTCTCAATAGCTGACCACGTCAGTGTGCCAGTATCCAGCTTGTTCTTATCCGGTGTCGCTTCACTATCAAGGACGGCACCCTTTATGGTGGTATTGTCTTTGACCGTAATATTAAAGCCGCCCTTGCCGGCAAAGAGTCCGGTCTGCTCATTGACACTTTGGTAGGTAGAGTCCATCGTTCCTTTGTTAAACCCTACATTGGTATCCGTCCCTATGCCGAGCCTGCCGCCTACGGATTTGTTCTTCTCGCTGTAGGTCTCGATATCCTGCAAGCTTTCCAATTTCAGGTTCCGGCCTACATTCACCGTAATGCTGTCGCCATGGACCTGAGCCCCGATCATATTGATATCCCGGCCGGAGACCATGGTGAAGTCGGTAGTGCCACTGATTTGCGTTTCGGTCCAGGTGGTGGAGTGGGCTTGGGAGTTGCCGCTGCTTTTGCTGCCTTCGAGATAATAGCCCATACCGGGAGTTTTGCCGAGATCGGCGGTGACGCCAAAGCCGGAGGATTTGCCGCTCGATGTCATGCTGGCATCCATGGTGTTGGCCTGGGCTTTTAAGTTGACGTCCCGGGCAGCTGAGAGGTAGACGGCGCTGCCGTTGATCAAGGAGCCGAAGAGGTTGAGGTCTCCGTCGGCGGCTTGTCCGGATGGGTCCAGTTGGCCGCTGCCGGTGGCGATGAGGGTAATGGGGCCGTTGGAGGCGAGGCGGCTGCTGCGGATGCCGGTGCTGCTGGTGAAGCTTTCGGTTTTTTGTTGGCTGCTGCTAAAACCCGCGCTGGCGGTGAAGCTGTTGCCGATGTTTTTGTCCTGGGCGTTGGCGAGGATTTTTCCGGCGTTTTCGTAGGTTTCTTTACCGGAAAGATAGGCTTCTTTGGTATAGAGGGCTTGCAGGTATTCGTTTTCGGTGTCTTCGGTCTGTCTGACGGTGTTGTAGGTGTCATGGGCGGATCGGAGGGCTTTGTTGCCTACGGATACGCTCAAGCCGCGTTGTTTGAATTCGGAGGTGAAATGGGACTGGGTGGAGTTGACGGCGCCTTCGATGGTGATGTTTTGGGCGATGGCCTGGATGCCGGTGGCTCCCATGATGTCGGAGCCGCTGATTCTGGCGTCTTTGCCGGCGTTGATGTAGAGGGTGCCGCCGTTGGAGCCGATCCTGCTGCCGATTTGGTTGACGCGGGTTTCGTCCGCGGTGGTTTTGAGGCTGGTGGTGCCGGCGAAGAGGTTGAAGCCGCCGCTGAAGGAGAGACTGAGGCCGGATTTCTTTTCATAGGAGGATTGCTGGCTAGCCATAGTTTCCTGGGCGCTGAGGATGTTGAGGTTGTTTTTGGCGTAGAGGCTGACGTCGCCGCCGCCGGCGATGTCGCTGCCGATGACGCTGAGGTCATGGCCGGCGTTGACATTGACGGTCGCGCCGGCGACCTGGCTGCCTTTGACGGTGGTGATTTCGGTGTGTTCACGTTGTTCTTTGACTTTGCCGGAGAGGACGCCGCGTTTTTTGGTGGAGGTGGCGGTGTCAGCAACCAAGGTCTCGACGGCGCTGGTGATATTTATGTTGTTGGCGGCGCTTAGGTTCACGGCGCCGCTGGCGGTGGCGCGGCTGCCCTGGAGGGTGAGGTCGTTGCCGGCGGTGACTTGCAGGGCTGCGCCGGACTTGATGCCGCTGCCGATGGCAAGGGTTTCTTCGGTGTGTTCTTTTTTGAGGGTGGTTTTGGTGGAGAAGGTTTTTTTCTTGGTTTTTTTGGTTTCGGTGTAGCTTTCATGGCGCTCGGCGACTTCTTGTATGGTGACGTCATGGTCGGCAGCGATGGCAATGTTGCCTTGTTTGGTTTGGACGGAGCTGCCTTCGATGGTGACGTTGCCGCGGCTGGCGCTGGTGTTGGGATTGGAGTCGTCGAGCTGCACGGCGGCAAGGGTGAGGTTATTGCCGGCGGTGAGCTGGGAGCCGACGACAGTTTCGTCGTCGGTTTTGGTATAGGTGTAGTTTTTGTTGTTGCCGCGCCTTTCTTCGGTGGCGACCCGGTCTTTGACGGAGGTGACGGTGATGTTGCCGCCGGCGAGGGCACTGAGGTCGTTTTGGGCGGAAACCTGGGCGCCGTGCAGGGTGAGGTCGTTTTGGGCCACCAGGGTGGCGTTATTGCCGGCCTGGATGGTGCTGGTGAGATGGGTGGTGCTTTCGTGGCTTTGGGAATAGTTCCGGCCTGTTTGGGATGCTTCTTCTAGTTCGACGGTGTTAACGGTTATGTTGCGGCCTGCTTGCAGGGCAAGGTCCTGGCCGGCGCTTACTTGTGCGCCGGTGAGGGTGATGTCCCGACCGGCCAGGGCGGTGAGGGTTCCGGTGGCTTCGATGCTGCCGGTCTGGCCAACCAGGGTGGTGGTGAAGTTTTTCTGTTGGATGGTGGTGGTAAGGGTTTCGTTTTTGATGTCGCGGTCGGCGTCCAGGATGACCTGCCCGCCGGAGATGGTGCCACTTTGGTTAACGATGTCCTGGGTGGTTTTCAGATAGGTGGTGGCGGCGTCGATGCGGGTGAGGTTGTCGGAGCGGATCGTGCCGGTGTTAGTGACATTGCCTGCGGTTTGAAGGACGACGTTTTTGCCGGCAATCAGGGCGCCGCTGGTGTTGAGTTCGCTGGCGGTGGTGCTGGCAAGATAGACAACAGGGACCAGGACTTTCTGGCCCTGGACTTCTTTTTCCACCATCCAGACCATGTCGGTGGTGAGGTTTTGGATCTGGTCGGCGGTGAGGGCTATGCCGACGGTGAGGTTTAGATCTTTGGCAGCGATTGCGCCGTTTTCCAGGAGGGTTTTGTAGGTTTCGTCGTCGGAGGTGTAGTCGCCTAGATAGCGGCGGCCGGTGAGTTCGGTGATCTGGTCGCGGATGAGTTTTTGTTCGTAGAAGCCGTCGCCGAGGCGTTTGTGGGTGGGTTCCGGGTCAAAGCCGAGTTGTTCCAGCAGGTAGTCGGAGGAGATGAAGTTCTGGTAGCTGGTAAAGCGGGAATGGGTCTCGACGAGGTATTTACTGCCGGGTTCGGGATGGGTTTGGTAGAGGCTGCTGGAGGGGATGGTGAAGAGGAAGGGGTCGACGGTTTTGGGATTGGAGGCCTTGCCAGCGGCTGTTTTTATTTCACTGCCGTTGACAGAGACCGAATAGTCTGCAGGATTGTCTTTAGGGGTAACGGTGATATTCTTCACATCACCCCCGCTGCCGGTCAGGTTTTGGTTCGAGGTAAACTCGGCCGCATATACGTCCCCAGTCTCGGAGATTTCTTCATAGTAAGGTTTGACGGGACCCAAGACGGGCAGCGTTCCGTGTATGTTAACGACTTTATAATAGTCCCCATCCCTGATGGTGAGTTTAGATTCTTTATAGGCAAGGTTGGCCAGACTGCCGGTGTAGGTTAAATCGCCGCCGGCGCTAATCAGGCTGGTATGGTTTTCGATATCGCCCGCTAAGTGCATCTGGTTGCCGGCGAGGATCGTTCCTTTTTTGCCGGTTTTCTGGACGACGGTTTCCGTTATTGTTTCTGTATACGCTATCCCCCATGCGTCCAGGCCCTTCGAGTAGTCTGCGAAAGATTTGTTTTGGCTCGTGCTTGTGGTTTTTGCCCGGATGCTTTGCCAGGTATTTTTGATTTGCCCGGCGTAAATGCCGAGATTCCCTTCCGCCTCGAGGGTGGCCGACTGGTTCAGGAAGCTGCCGCTCCGGGCGGGCGGAAGGGAGTTGTTCGCGTGAGGTTCGCTGCCGGCAATCAGGATATCCCCCTGGCTGTAGATGGTAGCCCCGTTTTTATTCTCCACTGCGGTTTTGCCATAGAGACGGATTTGATCCCTGGCGGCAATGACAGCCGGTGCGCCGGTATTCGTGATGGTGTCGGCCTGTAAGATGATCCCGGCGTTAACCTCGGCGTTGACGTCATCGCTGACTTCGTTAATCCCGTCGCTGAAGATGCTGCCGGTATTGGTCAGGATCCGGCTTTGGCTATGGACGGCTTTACCGGCAATCTGTCCGTGATTGGTTATCGTTCCGTTGTCGGCGCTGAGACTGACGTCGCCGGCTTCCAGGGAGGCGCCGGCGTTGTTGGTGATGTTTTGGCCGCTGACGCTGAGGATGCCGACGGCTTCCAGCGTGCCGTTATTGGTGAAGCTGCCGGCGGTGGTTAGGGTGAAGTTGCGGTTTGCGAACAGTTCCACGCCGTTTTGATGAGTATAGCTTTGGCCAAGATTCAGGAAAAGGTCCTGGCTGGCCAGGATTTTGCCGTCGGGATTAAAGCTGTTGAGGGTCAGGGTTACGTCGGTATTGGCGGCTGCCGTGCCGCCGGTGTTGATCAGGCTGCTGGCGGTGAGGGTCAGGTTGCCGTTGGCGCCGATGCGTCCCTGGGTGTTGTTGATGTGAGCGGCAGCCTGGTCAAAGGTGAGATTGCCGCCGGCAAACAGGCTGCCTTGGGTGTTATTGATGCCGCCCGGGGTGGTGATGGTCAGGTCGCTGCTGGCCAGGACCTGGCCCTTGTCGCGGTTCACGAGATTTTGGGCGGTCAGGGTGGCGATGCTGTTTGAGCCTATGGTTCCGCCTGTATTGTCGATGTCGCCGGCGGTGGCTTTGACATCCAGTTCCTGGCCGCTGGTGATCAGTCGTCCGGTGGTGTTGTCGATGGCGGCGGCTTGTACTTTGGTCATAGCGCCGCTTTCAATGCTGCCGCTTTGATTCCGGATGGCCCCAGCAGTGCTGATAAGGGTGAGGTTTTGGGCTGCCTGCAGGCTGCCGCCGGTGTTGTTGAGGTCGCTATCGACGGTTAAAGTCAGGTCTTTTTGCGCAAAGACCGTACCGCCTTCGCGGTTATCCATGCTCTGGGCGGTGATGAGGAGACTACCGTTGCCGCCGATCACGCCGGCCTGGTTGTGGATGCTTTCTTGGATGGTCAGGCTTAGATCGCTGCTGTCGAGGTTGACAATGCTGCCTTCCCGGTTGTCGAGGGAGGCGCTGCTGAGATGCAGGCCCTGGCCGCTTTGGAGGGTACCCTGGTCGTTATGGAAGGTATCGGTAACCGTAATGTCAGTGCATCCGTTCCCGGCCAGGATGCCCTGCCGGTTTACGAGACGGTTGGCAGTGAGGGTAAAATCTCCTGCCGCCTGGACCATGCCGCCGGTATTGTCAAAGGTCTCCCTGACCTGGATGACAGCGGATTGTTCGCCGAACTGGCTGATTTGGCCGGATTGATTGGAGAGGGTTTGGGCTTCTATGGTCAGTTGTCCGGCCTGGATGCTGCTGTTTTGGTTGTCTAAGGCGCCGTCTGCATGAAGGGTCAGGAGGCCGCCGGTCTGCAAGCTGGCATGTTGATGGAGGATATCGCCTTCAGTGGCGGTCAAACTGGCATGGCCGCCGGCGTAGGTCGTAGCATCGGATAAGTCCATGGAGCCGGCTTCAATGGTGAGGTCCTGACCGGCTAACTGCCGACCGGTCAATATAGCTTGCTCTTGAGCGGTCAGGCTGAGGCTGCCGCTGGTGCCAAGCGTGCCATCCGAGCCTAAGCCGGCAGCCAGCAGATTGTCGGAGTGAATCGATGCCGCCTCAATTTGCGTATCGCCGCCGGAGGCTGTAACACCGGTGTTTTCCAGGGCTCCTGCTGCACTGATCCGGGCGTTGCCCTGGACGTAAAGGTTGCCGCTTTGGATTACGTCGCTGCCCTGAAGGGCCATATTCCCTTTGGAGTTGGTATTACCGCTGAGGACGACTTTGCCTTCCTGGGTGATGATGAGGTCATTATCGGCAACGATGACGCCTTTGGAGTTGACGCCGACGCCTTTGTCGGTGCCGACCAGGGTGATCTGGTTGGCGTACATGCCGCCCAGGTCACTGACATCCAAAGCTACGGCCGGAGCCTCTTCGGCGGCGTCCAGTTTTTCCGCCGCCAGGGTCTGGTAGTTCACGCTGTTGGCGCCGGTGACGACGTTGAGTTTTTTCGCCCAGATGCCGGCGTTGATGGTAGTAGCACGGCTGATGAGGTCGACCCGGTCGATGTTCGTGGCGTTCAAGCCGTCGCCCTGGATGGTGATACGGCCTTGGTTGACGCGGAAGGCGTCCAGATTGCCATGAGTGTCAAAAACAGGTGTGCCGGTGGTGAGGACAGCCCGGCTGGTGTTGATGAAGCCAAAACCGTCGCCGACAATGCCGTATGGATTTGCGATAATGACTTCGGCCTGCGGACCGGCGACTTCGGTGTAGCCGTGGAGGTAGCTGGGGTTGGGGCCGGTGACTTCGTTGAGGATGATGCGGGCGGAACCGTTGGCGAGATTGGAGTTGCCCTGGATGTAGCCGGCCAGTTCAGTGGAAGTATGGGTATAGGAGTTATTTAAAATAAGTCCGGAAGAGCCGACGTTGAATTGGTCATAGGGATTGTAGGAGACGCCGGCGGCTGACGGGGCCTGGATGTAACTGATGGGCACGCCGTTGGCGGCGGTGTCGGGCAGTGTGGTATGGCCTGTATTTTGCGCAGGGTTCCGGTACGCCGGGACGACTACGGTGGGGGTGGCGGCTGGCCGGGGAGTACGCTGGGGTCTGTCCAGTTTGACCACGGGTCTGGAACGATTGGCCCTGGCGGCTTGGGCCGCCTGGACAGCCAAGGGCTGGCCCAGGTGAAAAAAGAGTAAGAGCCAGACGAGGAGTTTTTTGAACCGGTTGCAGCATTTTTGGGTTGCTTCTGCCATGGGTGTTCCCTCCTATCCCGTATCTGTGAAAGAGATGGTTCTGATCTGAATGCTTCTGTCTTGGGCCTTTTTGTATGTTACAGCTATGCTATAGCTGGTAGACTAGCTGAAAGCCATAGGTGGTATGGGCGGTTTCAAACTCTTTGGGTTTGCTGAGGGGCCAGCCGGCAAAAAGGTCATAGTGCGCTCCTAACGCTGCGCCGCGCAGTCCTAAAACGCTGCCGGCCAGGCTGTTTCCTGCCAGGTATTGGACAGCCGGGCCCTGGACTTGTCCGTAGTCGAGGCCGAGGTAGAGTTCGGGGCCGATTTTGAGGGGGACGGCCAGTTCGTTCTGCAGGTACCAGCCGCATTCGGCGGCCAGAGTCTGTTCGCCGTCAAAGCCCCTCACGGTGTAGCGGTTGCCGATGGAGAAGTGTTCGGAGCCGTAGAGGGAGTCGTTGGTGGTCTGGCCGTAGAGGGTGAGGCTGTAGCGGACGGGCTGACTGAAGACGGTTAACGGTGCAGCGATGGAGCTGCGAAAGGTCCAGAGGCTGTAGCGGGGATTGGGGGCTTCAGGGGTGGAGGCGTCCTGTTCATCCTGGGCGCCAAACCAGGGTACGCCGCGTTTGTTGGCCACCCGGATGTCGATGGATACGCCGCCGGTAGTTTCGCTGCGGCTGAGAGCCCATTCAAAGGCGGTGGTCTTTTTGCGCTGGAGAAGGATTTCGGTGTCGTCGATGTAGCTTTTGCTTAGAGAGCGTACGGTGCGCAGCTCCAGATGCGTTTTGCTGGTCTGGTCCCGGCTGAGAAGCTGGGAGAGCTTAAAGTCTAAGTTCTCGCTTTCGCCGGAGGAGACGAAGGTTTGGCTGGAGCCGGCTACGGTCTGGTGGTAGCTGTTTTCGCCGGCGGTGAAGGTGAAGGTGGAGTTGCCGTAGGGGAAGGAATAGTAAATACTGTTGCCTTTGGTACCGCGTCTAGCGCTGTCGGGTTCGGCGTCGTGATTGACGGCGATATGAAAGAGGTCGTTGATGCGCCAGAGGTTGTCATAGGAGAAGGTGAAGGAGGACTGGAGTTTGCCGGTGGACCGGCTGCCGGAGTCGTCTAAGGAATAGACGAGTTTCCAGGGCTTGGCTTCTTTAGCGGTGAGGAGGATGCCGCTTTGGCCGGGCTGATCGCCGGGAACCAGCTGCATGGTGACGTCCTGGGAGGGGATTCGTTTCATTTGTTCCAGGCCCTGCTCGATATCCCGCAGGTTTAGGAGGCGGCCGGGACCGGTGGGAAAGGCGGTGTGCCAGTTGCCGGCGTAGGAGTCGGAAAAGCGGATCGTACGGATGGTGCCGGGAACCAAAAGCAGCCGCAAGGTCCCTCCCGAGAGATCTTGCTCCGGAATGAAGATGCGGCTGGTGATGTAGCCTTTGTCGATGAAGACGTTATTTAAGCGTTTGACGATGAGCTGGATGCCCTGCCGGCCCATGGAGCGGTTGTGGTAAGGCGCGAGAAAATCTTTGACCCAGGGGAATTTCTCCACCCGGTCGCCTTCCAGCAGGATGGTGCGGATGGGAAACATGAGAGATTCTTCGGGCAGGCTGGTGTCTTGCTCCTGGCTGGGTGTATCCTGCCAAAAGACGTCTACGCGCTGTTGGCGTTCTTTTCTTTCAGCCGCCTCCTGTCGGTCCCGGCGCAAGCGTTCTTCTCTGTCGCTGAGGCTGGGGGTCTGGGCGAAAGACGGTTGAGTGGACAGAAATACGAGAAAAAATAGAGGGAGGATGATGCACAGCCAGGTTTTGAACGGCGAGATAGGCATGATTGCTGTCTCCTTATGCGAAAGGTGAAAATAGCGTCTTCTCGACTGGCAAAGAATGGGCTATACTATATGCAAGGCTTCAATGATACTGATTCTTATTATCATATTTAAAATAGTGCATTTTCCCAGTCTTGTCAATCTGTATTGCTATATTTTGTCAATGTTTCTTAAATATTTCTTAAAATATTTTTTATATCTCGCTTCTACGAAAAATCCTGATTAATTAATTATAGGAGGAACCATGAGATCAATCATTTTTGCATGCATGCTATGGAGCTTACTCGCTTCTACAGCCTTGGCAGCGCCGCTAACGGATTATGCGGCAGGGAATCTGGCTGTGGAAGTGTCGCTGCGGACGGTGGAGAATGAGTCGGACGAGGCAGAGGGAACCCATAATACGTATAGCGCCCGCTCCGGGGTGGATTTCGGGGCTACGCTGGGATTAGGCGGACGGTGGGCGCTGCAATACCGGGGGTTGAATGTCGAGTCGCAGGATAACTCCTTTTCACAGTGGCCGGATGGCTCGCCCGTCGACCCGAACTATGAGTCCTTGACGGAGCGAATGCGACTGAGGGCTGCCGAGGTTAATCTGCTGTACCGGTGGAACAGATACTGTTCGTTGTTTGCCGGGAACGTAAGGGCCAAAGGCAGGTTTTCTTCTGCCTATCGCGATCATGACCCGCTAGAGGATCTATCTCGGAGCAGGGCAGTGAGTACGAGAACGAAAGCGGCGGTCCAGTTTGGCGTGGTCGGATTGATGCCGTTGGCGCCCAAGTTAACGGGGTATGCTTCACTGGGGGTTGGAAAGGATGTTTCGAGTTGGGGTGTAGGGATTTCGTATAGGTTGACGCGGGATATGGACTTTAATCTGGATTACCGTAAGTTGGCGGTGAAGGGATTACGGTCGGAAGATGCGGAAATGGAGGCTGAAACTGGCGGCCTGGGCTTTGGGATGACTTATCGGCTGTAAGGACGATCAGGTGCTCTCCAAAAAAAGAAACGGCACCGTTACGTGCCGCTGCAGCTAAACTTATATCCCACTCCCCACACCGTCTGTATATAACACGGCTGAGAAGGGTCCGGTTCAATTTTTTCCCGCAGGCGGCGAATATGCACCGTGACGGTATTCTCGTCTCCCTGGTAATCACTGTGCCAGATTTTATTTAAAAGCTGTATCCGTGTAAATACCTGCTGCGAATGGCTCATCAGCAAAAACAGCATATCAAATTCTTTGCCGGTCAGAATGACCGGCTGCGAGCGTACGGTAACCGTCCTGGTCCTGGAGTCGATCGTTATATCCCCGCATGCAATCGGGTTCTCCTCCGGCCTGGCCTGAGACCTGTTTGCGCGGCGCAGCACGGCGCGGACGCGGAGAACCAGTTCGGTGGGACTAAAGGGCTTGGCGACATAATCATCGACCCCCATTCTCAGCCCAACGATCCGGTCAAGTTCATCCCCTTTGGCCGAAAGAATGATAATGGGCAGGTCTTCGGCTTCCGCACTAAGCCTCTTGCAAACATCCAGGCCATTTAGCTTCGGCAGCATTAAATCAAGAATGACCAAGTCGGGCCTGTCCAGCTTGGCGGCCTTGACCGCGGCTTCGCCGTCGGCTGCCGCAGCTACCTGAAATCCTTCTTTTTCCAGGCAATGGCGCAGAATTTTCAAGATTTTAGGATCATCGTCAACAGCAAGAATTTTTGCCGCCGCCATACTCATCCCCCCCGATTGATGCCGGAATGGTAAAACCAAATATACTGCCTTCATCCGGACTGCTTTCCACCCATATTTCCCCGCCGTGAAGCTCGACCAGGTTCCTGGCGATGGCCAGCCCCAGCCCGCTGCCGGCATACTCACGCCGGCACGCTGCGTCGGCCTGCCGGAACGTCTCAAAAATCACTGTCTGGTCGGAGGGGCTGATACCGATTCCCGTATCTTTCACCAGAACTTGCAGCTTAGGAGTATCGCAACCGGAGGTTATCATTTCAACAACTACCGAAATCTCTCCTCCTGCCGGGGTAAATTTAATGGCATTGCTGATCAGATTTCTCAGGATATGGCTTAGTTTCTCGTAATCCGCGCTAATCAACGGAACATCCGGGGCTATCCCGACAGTAAAGCCCAGATTTTTCCGGGCGATGAGCGAGGCAGTGATCCTCGTGATACTCTCCAGCAGCTGCGGAATATCGACCGGTTGACAATTCAGCCGGATGAGGCCGGCTTCCATCTTGGACATGTCCAGGATGTCGTTGATTTGCCCCAGCAATTGGTGAGCGCTTTCAAAAATATCCTCAAGATATTCCCGCTGCAGCTCGTTTAGCGCCTGCCCTTCAGCCAGCATGATCTCGGCAAATGCGATGATGGCCGTGAGAGGAGTGCGCAATTCATGGCTCATTACAGCCAGGAATTCAGACTTTAAACGGTCGGTCTCGCAGAGCCTGGCATTCATTTCCCTGAGCTCCCGCCCCTGCTCGATAAGCTTCCGGTTTGCCTCGTACAGCAGCCGGGTGCGTTCAGCCACTTTTCCCTCAAGCTCGTTATACAATTGCTGGAGCCTGTCAGCCATAGAATTAAAAGCCGAGGCCAGATAGCGCATCTCATCATAAGTGCTCTCTTCATTCAGAGCCGCCGCCCAGTTTCCCTCCCCCAGCTCCAGGACTCTTCCGGTCAGTTCTTTGATCGGTACGACCACAATATGTTCCATCATCAGATATATGCCGCCAATACTGGCCAGGATCATCAACAGGATGAACGAGACTTGAGTCACAATATTAGCATTGATATTCGCCTCGAAAGCCGTCATCGGAACGACGACACTGATCGCACCGGCAAAATCTCCCGGGGAGCGCCCTTCTTTAGGAAAGCCGGCAATATCGCTTGCCCCGGCGGGTTTGCCATGGCAGGGCATACAGGATGGATCATAATAAAGCGGCACCATATAGCGGAAAACCCGGACCCCGCCCAGCTGATCATACCCCCACAGTTCAGGAAGATCACGGTCCAGCGCCAGTTGCGCCAGCATTTCTGTTTCATAATTATCCGGAGCATTCGCCGGGTCCCGGGGCTGGAGCCGGGTCTGCTTCAGCCTGTACCCCGAATACTGGTTGAATATATCGCCGATACCTTTGCCTACCGCCGCCGGGTTCAGATGTTTAAATTCATAATTTCCAATGGCGTCGCAGTTAATCGCGTCTTGTTTAGCGGCGATAAAAGCCCGGGTCGCAATTAACTGCTGCGTGATCACCATTGCCTTTTCCTTCATTTCCGCTTCGGCCTGGCGCTTATACTGGCTGAGACTCCAAAGTAAATTAACGGTCATCATTACGGTCATGATGGCCGCTGTTCCCAGCATAAATTTCATTGTCAGACTATTCTTTAATTTTATCATGACCACATACCCACCAAGTAAATTACCTGCTGGGTATTAGATTCAAGTTTAACTAAGCTTTTCCTGCCTGGTCAACACTGCCGGCTGATTTTAACGCCGGTATGATGTAACGGAAAGTAATGGCGACCATGATGACGCCGCCGCCGGCCAGGGACCAGAAGCCCGGCGCTTCGCCCAGGAGCAGGAAAACCCACAGGGGGTTAAGAATCGGTTCGATCATGGTAATGATAGTAGCTTCCAGCGCCGTAACCCATTTGATGGCCGTAGAATACAGGACATAGGAAAGGCCCATCTGGATAGCCCCCATCGCCACAATAGCCACCCAGCCGGCCACCCCGGGAGAATCGTTGAACATAAAGGGCAAGCCGCACAAAAAAGCCAATATATTGCCCAGCAAAGCGGAACCGAAAGGCGAACCATCCTTTTGCCGGCGCATGGCCACAGTCATAACAGCCATGCCTATGCCGCTGGCAATGCCCGCCAGATTTCCCGTCAGGCCGCCCGCCGACATTTCGTCCTGAAAGAAGAGGACCATGCCGCCGCCCACCAGACTGATGGTCAGCCAATCATAAAGATGAGGCTTTTCCCGCAAAAAAATTGCGCCCAGGATGGCTACATAGATCGGAGAGCAGTATTGCAATAAAATGGCATTGGCGGCCGTGGTCAGCTTATTGGCAACGACAAAAGTCACAACCATGAGGGCATAGCCCGCTCCGCCCCAAACCATCGCCCCATTCCAGCGCAGCGGTGAGCCGCGAAAAGCCGTCCAGATCACAATGGCGGAAATGGCGCTTCTGGCGCCGGCAATGGCCAGGGGATTCCAATCGACCCATTTGATCCCCAATCCGCCGGTGCTCCACAGAACTGCGGTGGCCAATAACAGCAAAATGCCCTGCAGACGGTCTGTGCCGGGGAATTTCGTTTCAATTTGCAAGATAACACTCCCTTTACCAGTACCTTACGTCATTAATCCATGCTGTTAAGTGACGCAAGGTACTAATGCCCATGATCTAAGATACTCCTATTCCAGCCTGCCGTCAACGCAGAATTAGGATCATTTTATCCGATCATAGTGCCTGCATGGCAAAAAGGAATCCTTCTCGAAATTCCGGGCTGATGACAGCAAGGAGACTTTATAAATTCTCTGCCTTCACCTGAATCCGGTTGATGGAAGGTACGTCAATAATTCGATCCGCCACTTGCTCCGCTAAATATAGATTATGGGTAATCGAAATCATTCCCATCTTTTTTTCGGCTGCGTGCCGGAGCAGAAACCGCCAGATATGCGCCTGATTCATCGCATCCAGCATTGTACTCATTTCATCAGCGATTAAAAAGCGGGTCTTTTCCCCTAATGCCCGGACCACACAAAAACGTTGCAGTTCACCGCCGGAAAGCTCATTGGGCCAGCGCTCCAACCACTGCTGCTGTATTCCCAGCTCCTGCAGAATCCTAGGATCAGATACGCCGCTTTCCGCTAAGGACAACTTCATCTTCCAGCGGGGATTCAACGCTTTTTCCGGATGCTGGTAGACCAGTTGCACCGGGCAATACCCATATTGGGGCAACGGCTTGCCCTCCCAGAGAACTTCCCCTTCCAGCGGCTGAAGATAGCCGGCGATGATTTTGGCCAGCGTACTTTTCCCGTAGCCGCTGGGACCGACTAAAGCGACGCGCTCCCCCTCCTCAATGGCCAGGCTCACGTCCTTCAGCACCCACGGGGCCGTTTCGTAACGAAAGCTTACATGATTCACTTCAATCATGGCTGCCACAGGCACACCTCATTTCTGTGCGGGAAATTTCCCAAACGGCGCAACTTGCGCCGCATTTAGGGCAGTAAGGCAATTGAAATCCGTTTTGCGGCAGAGCGCGGAAAAGAGCGCGGCTGTAAGGATGCTTTAACCCTTCCCCGTCGCCGGAAAATTCTTCCCGCTGTGCCGTCTCAATCACCGTGCCGCTGTGGAAGATAGAAATGCGGTCCGCCACATGCAAGGCCAAATCAATATCATGGGTAATCAGCAAAACGCCTTTACCCTGGTCGGCAAATTCCCTGAAATCCTGCAGCGCCTGAACGGCAATTGCTAAATCCAGACCAGGCGTCGGTTCGTCGGCAATAATCAGTTCGGCATCGGTGACCACCGCGGTTGAAATCAAAACCCGGCGCGCCATGCCGCCGGAGAGTTGAAACGGATAAAGATTTGCCGCTTGCAAATCCAGGCGATATTTCGCGAAAGCCTTCTCTTGCGCATCCCGCAGTTTTTCTCCGACAATACCCCGCACCTGTCCGCCCACCCGCATCAGGGGATCCAGATAAGCCACTGATTGGGGAATGAATGCAATCTCTTTGCCACGCAGCGCTTCCCGGTATTCCCGGTTCAATTCTTTCCCTTTGTAGGCCATGCTCCCGCCGGTCCTGGCATTGTCCGGGAGAATGCCCATGATGGCGTGAGCCAGCAAACTTTTGCCTGAACCGCTGGAGCCCACGACCGCCAGGATTTCCCCGGCGTAAACCTGCACGCTTAAATCGGAAATCACTTGGCTTGCCCGCTTTTCTAAAAAGGCATGGTAGCTTTCAAAACTTACGGATAGTCCCTGTACATCCAAAAGCACGGTCTTTTGCCCTGCAACCATTTTCGTCCCTCCCTTACTCATGCGCGCTGTAGGGGTCGATCAAGGCTTTCAAATAATCCCCGACTAAATCAAACAGCATCACAACCAGCAGCAAAGCCAAACCAGGGAAAAAAGCCAGCCACCACATCCCTGTCGCCAGATGTTTCATGGACTCGGATAAAATGATTCCAACCGCCGGCACATCCAGCGGCAGGCCGTAGCCAAGAAAAGTGATTCCCGCCTCATGCAGGATGGCATGGGGAAACAACAAAATTAACCCGACCGCATACTGGGGAAAAACATGCGGAATGATATGGCGGCCGGCCACATACCACGGACTTTTCCCCATCTTGCGGGCCACTTGTACATAATGAGCCGACCTTACCTGCATGACTTCGGCCCGGATAACCCGCGTCAAACCTGGCCAATGCGTCACTGCAACCCCTGCAATCACGCCAACCGCACCGCCGCCAAGCGAAATCGATATTAAAATCAGCAGAATCATATGCGGAATGCCCATGCAAAGATCGACCAGCCAATTCACCACAGCATCTACCTTGCCGCCAAAGACCGCCGACAAACTGCCAAGGACAAGCGCAATGACCGAGCTGACTGTTGCTGCCAGCAAACCGATCCGAATGCTCATCGAAAGCCCGGCAACGGTACGAAAAAACATATCGCGTCCTAAATAATCCGTTCCAAAAAGATGTTCACCCGAAGGGGCCAGGCGTTTCAATGCGTAATTTGGCCCGTAAGAAACCGGGTCCATCAGGATGCCCCCGAGGGTGATGGCGGTCAAAATCAGCAGGCCGGCCGCAATTGCCAAAAGGACTTTTTGCCGGTGATTGATCCCCCATTTGGCAGAAACCGCCACTGTTGCCGTATTACTTTCCATGACTGCCTCCTTCCCGGATTTGCGGATCGACAATTCCATAAATGACATTGGCCATAAAGTTGCCGGTAAATACGAAAAGAATGCTGAACGATGCAATTCCCAGCAACAAAGGAACATCGCCCTTCAAGCCTGCGACAGTCGCCGCATTGCCCAGGCCGGGATAAGAGAAAACCTTCTCGGCCAAAATCGAACCGCCAAACAGTTCACTAATGGATGCAAATTGCAGAGTAATGCCCGGCAGGGCGATATTGCGCAGCCCATGGCGCCAAATGATCTCCCGGGGCTTTTCCCCGCGGGCTTTGGCGAAAAGGATATATTCGCTCTTGAGAACATCGATTAATTTTTGGCGGGTGTGGAGCGCAATCCCGGCAACGCCGGTAACGCTCAAAGTGACTGCGGGTAAAATCAAATGATAAAGCCGGTCTGCCCAGGTAATCTCATATGACAATTTACCAATCGGGGCCCCCAGCCCCAATGGAAACCACTGCAGCTGAATGGCAAAAACCATCAGCATCAGCAAGCCCAGCCAAAACACAGGCGTTGATGCCAAAATCAAGCAAAAAGTCTTGATGCCCCGGTCCAGCCAGCTGTCTTTATTCGCCCCGGCGATAACTCCCAGTGCAAAGCCCAAAACGCCGGAAAGCACCCAGGCAAGCCCCATCAACGCAAGAGACGCCTGAAAGCGCTCGCCGATAATCTTCAGTACCGGCTGACGGTAGGTAATCGATTCCCCCATGTCTCCCTGAAAAATATGGCCTATCCAGATTATATAACGCTCAACCGGCGATTTGTTAAGGCCCCAGTATTCGGCAATGTTCTCCCTTTGCTCTTCCGATACATTGATGTCTCCTAAATACGCATCAACAGGATCGATTGGCGAAGAAACAACCAGAATGAAACTAATCAAACTCACAGCGATAAGCAGGGTAATCATTCTCACCAGCGTACTGCTCAAATAGTCAGTCAACCCTTTATTCACCCGGATTCTCCTTTCTACGCAATGTCTGTAAACGCCATAGCTCTATTATCAAAATAAAACCTGTTTATGAGGATAGCTTGCGGGCTCCTTATCCCCGTTCCCCCATCCTCATGAACAGGCATACTGAATTTCTCTTTTCTACTTCCACTCCCATTCGTGCAAATTACTCAGCACCATTGCTCCCTGAGTACGGTGGGGAGCGCCTTGTTCGCCCAGGTCCAACCCGTCGCGGACAAAAAAAACCATGCTGCTGTAAGCGATCCACCAGTAGGGATAGTCGTTAAGAACGCCATTTTTCCCGTCCCATTGAGCCAAACGCCAATTCCGGTTCGCTTCCTCTTGGGAAAGCGCCCGCAGCGCTTTTGCCGCATATTCATCGGAAGCCGGATTTCTATAGCCTGCCGGATTGCCATAGCCGGCAGCGCCAATTTGGTTGGATTCATAATAGCGATAGAATTCCAAAGGCGTGTAGCGGCCGATGATCCAGCCTGTCGGTATTCTGGGAGCATTTTTAAGCGCTTCCGATTTGGCCTCGCTTTTGGCAATAATATGAATGCCTAATTGCTTAGCGTCTTCGGCGGCCGCCACGGCTAGATTATACACCTCAAGATCACTGCTGCGGCCTGTAATGACAAATTCGGCCTTGATACCGTCTTTTTCGCGGATCCCATCACCGTCGGCATCTAGCCAGCCGGCCTCCGCTAAAATTTGGTTGGCCTCTTCCCGGCGGTTATCACTGAAAAGCGCCTCCGGGTTGGCCCACGGCAATTTCGGCGAAAATCCGGTCGCTACAGTGCCAAAGCCATTGAATGCATTTTCAATAATCCGCTTGCGGTCAATGCCGATGTTTAAAGCTTTGCGGATTGCCGGATCTGCCGTAACGCGGTTTCCGCGGACAAATCCTTTTTCATCCGTATATTCCGGCGTTGTGGGGAGATTAAATACCAGGCCGGAAATGGTCGGTATCTCGGCCAAGCGCATACCGGCAACCTTATGCTTGCCATACTCGGCGTTAATCCACAGCAGATCCAGCTTGCCCGACTGGGCGGCTGCCAGGGCCGCATCTTCATCCAGCTTAATAATCGTCACTCTTTTCAGCTTGGGCTTAGGACCATAATAATGCTCATTCGCTTCAATAATGAGTTGTTGTTCCCTTTCGAAATGAACCATTTTCCAGGGGCCGCTGCCGATGGGATTCTTGATATAGTTTTCATCGTAGCTTTTTTCCGGGACAATGCCGATCTCGCTTACATTGTACGGAAACATGGACCATGGCCTGGTTAACCGGAACACAACGGTGTTGTCGTCAATGACCGTCGTTTTTTCGATCATTGACGTATCAGCGGAGGATGGAGTGGCTTGCGCTTTCCGGAAAGTAAAAATGATATCGGAAGCTTTCAAAGGGCTGCCGTCAGAAAATTTTACCCCTTTGCGCAGATAAAAAGTATATTCCAGCCCGTCAGAACTGACTTCATATTTTTCGGCCAAATCACTTTCGATTTGATTGTGATGATTGACTTTCACCAACGAGCTGTGAAAAAGCGGCGGAAACCAGACGCCATAGCCGGCAATGGGATCATATTTTTGCGAAAGCGCTAAATCGCCAACCGATATCGTCACTTCTTCTTTTTCGTTCTGTACTGGTTCCACCCTGCCGCAGCTGACCAGCATTGGCAAAACCAGAACAATCATCCAAAAAACATTCCAGCCTTTGTTCATAACCTCACTCCACTTTCAGCCTATTTCAGGATGTTATTCCCAAAACCATTCGTTCATGTTTTCAACGATCGAAATCCCCTGACCACGCGTCGGCAGTTTTTTCAGGGAGGGAAGCTGCAGCCCTTCCCTTATCAGATAAGTCACGTCAGGACGAGCAATCCACAAATACGGCACATCCCTTTGCGCAAGCGTCTGGCCTTCCTGCCAATACCGGTTCGCTTCTTCCATGTTCTTGGCCGTCAAGGCCTTTTTGACAACGGCGTCAACTTCCGGGTTTGCATAGGATGCGGGATTGCCAATCACAGCCTTGCCGATTTGAGAAGAATCATAGTAGCGGTAAAACTCGATCGGATTGGGCTGTCCAAAAACCCAGCAAGTGGGTATGTTTCTCGCTTCCCGGCATTCTGACCATGGCGCGGATTTCGGTATAATTTTTATCCCCAGCTTTTTCGCATCTTCCGCAAGAGCAACGACAGTATTATAGCGGGCCTGATCATTGCTGCGGCCGGTAATCACAAATTCCGCCCTGAGCCCGTTCTTTTCGCGAACGCCGTCGCCGTCAGCGTCTTTCCAGCCCGCTGCTTCCAACAGCTTTTTCGCTTCTTCCACCCGATTGTCCTGAAACGTATCGCCATTGCTCCAGGGAAGCGCCGGCGCCGCGCCGTAAGCCACCTGGCCAAAACCGCTCAACGCGTTATCGATAATGGTTTGTCGGTCGATCCCGATATTCAGCGCTTTACGGATGGCAGGATCGCCCGTCACCGTATTGCCGGCTTTTTTCCCGGCGGCGTCAGTCATTTCCGGAATCGTAGGCAAATTAACTGTCAAGGCATCCATCGCCGCCATCCTGTAAAGCTTCATCCCGGCAACGTCCGTCTTGGCAAACTCAGATTCAATCAGCACCAAATCCAGCTGCCCCGATTTGGCAGCCGCCAGGGCAGCATCTTCATCCAGTTTTAAAATCGTTACTTTTTTAAACTTCGGCTTTATCCCGTAATAGTGCTCATTGGGCATGAGAATCAGCTGCTGCTCTTTGGCAAACTCCACGACTTTCCAGGCGCCGGATCCTACCGGATGATCGCCGTAATTGCTATGATAGGCATGCTTAGGCACAATTCCGACTTCACTCAGGTGGAAGACAAAAGTCGACCAGGGATACTTTAAATGAAAAACAACCGTATGCTCGTCCAATGCTTCAATGGAATCCAGCATAGTCAGGTCAGCCGCAGAGGCTTTACTTTTTGCCGTCGTGAAAGTAAAGACCACATCATCAGAGGTCAGAGGGTGCCCGTCCGCAAATTTGGCGTCGGTTCGTATTTTAAACGTGTAAATTAAGCCATCCGGACTAACCTCATAAGATGTGGCTAAATCGTTTTCCAATTGGTTGTTCGCTTTCACCTGCAACAAATGGCTGTGAAAGATATCCGGCGCCCAGACGCCATAACCCGCGGTCGGGTCATAGCCGCCAGCCACCAAATTCACTCCCGCGGAAATTGTAATCTCGTCTTTTATTATCTTTTCTGGATTTTTAGGCGATGCGCATCCCGCAATAAAAACAAGAATAAGCACCAAACTTAACAATAAAATCTTTTTCATGCTTATCTCCCCCTATTGATTAAATATAGCGTTACGACTGGCATAAGGCAATGGATGATGTCTATATTTCAGATTATTTAAGAACTATTGCAATCAGCAACCGGTTCAATCAGTTGACGGGCAATTCGATCGTCAGGGTATATACAGCTTCATCCTGCGCAATGACCAGGCTGCCCCCGTTTTGCGCCAGCAGGCTTTTACTGGTTTTTAACCCCAGACCGGTACTTGCTGTCTGACTGGCAGCAGCGCGGACAGTATTGCTGAAGCTGATATACAGTGAAGTATGATCAATAAAGGCGGAAATTGATACCACTTTTGCCGGATCAGCATATTTAATAAGATTTGAAAAAATATTGTCAAAAATTCGTTGCAGGCTGTCAATCGGAAAACTGATACTATAGTGTATATTTTCAGGCTTGGTAAATTCGGTAATAAAACCATGAAAATCAAGGAGCAGAACACCATCATAAATAAGATGCTCCAGCAAACTATGATCAATATTCGTGTTCAATCCGGCAGCGTCATCATCAGACGCAGTAACCAGATACTCAAACATATTGTCAGTCAGCTTTTTTAATTGCCAGGCCTTTTCCTGACAGGTATGCAAATACTGACGCCTTTGCTCGTCACTGAGATTTTTTTTCTGAATCATAATTTCCAGATAACCGATTAAAGCGGAAAGCGGGGTGCGGACATCATGAGATATTGCTGTGGCAAAATTGCGGTTAACCGTTTCCAGGCGCTCCTGCCGTTGGTTCTGCAGAAGCAGGGAGCGCCGCATGTTATCAATATCCCGCGCCAGTGAACCAAGCTCATCATTGCCCTTTACGGTGATGGGGAAATCCAGGTTTCCGCCCTGCATCAATTTTATTTCATGATCCAAACGGTGAATATACAAGGTCTTTTGACGAACGAAAGATAACATGATCAATAAAAATACGAAAAAAAATATTACCAGATTCATATATGTAGCAATATCTTCATAGCGATGTTTCAGAAAAGAAGTGATACTGACCATCACATCCGCATCATGAAAATGAAGCGGATAGAGCGCATCACCCGGGGGCGGCTCCGCCCCGAGGCCGCTCGCGTTGGAGTCATAGATAAGCCTGCCGTTCTGATACATGGAAATCATGGTAATCTTCCTTGAGGCCACCCATTTGTTTAACTTGTGAAAATCCAAAACAGATACATTCTCTTCCAGAATATAAGCCTGCAGCCGGGATACCTCCTCTTGCAACTGTTCTTTTACAAACTGCGGCTGCCTAAGCCTTTTTTCGATCCATATGCCTGCACCGGCCTGTAAGCAGAGAAAAAGCAAAACAGACACGAAGAAAGAAATCATGAGGCACAGAATCAACTTAACATTCAGCTGCATATAGACCGATTGTTTAAATAAGTTTATATCCTTTCCCCCAAACCGTAACAATATATTTCGGATTCTGCGGATCTTTTTCAATCTTCTGCCGTAAATTTTTGATATGCACCATAACAGTATTACTGGATGCCGGCATAAATGGTTCCTGCCAAATTGTTTCGTAAATAGTTTGAACAGAAAATACTTGATCCCGGTTCTTGGCCAATAAAACCAATAATTGATATTCTATGTGGCGCAGCAAAATATCAATCCCTGCGACCGATACTTCACCTGCTGTCGGATGTACCAGCAGCTCCCGTATCTTGATATATTCGTTAGCCTGATTCGCGCTTTTCCCCTGATATACGGCGTAGCGGCGCAACAGCGCCTGTACCCTTGCCGACAACTCTATGGAAGAAAACGGCTTTAATAAATAATCATCTCCACCACAATCAAACCCATATTTCTTATCGGCGATATGGGCTTTTGCGGTTAGAAACAAAATAGGTGCCATTGTCTTTTGGCGCATTTCCCGGCACACATCAAAGCCGGATTGATCCGGCAGCATAATATCGAGAATTATGAGATCGATATTGGGATTTAACAGCAGCAGCTTCATGGCGGCAGCGCTATCCTCTGCTTTAAGCACTGTATAGTTCATATCGCTTAGTAAAATAGAAACAATATCACGAATATCTGCATTATCGTCAACGATTAAAATTTTGATTTGCTTACCCATAATCAGCTCCTTAGTAAGTGCGGCAGAATTGTCCTGCGTCAATTTAAGCGGCGGCCATGAAATTAAAAAATGAGACCCTCCCTGCAGCAACAGGGGGAGGTCCCATTTTAGAATAATCTATCTACGAAATATTCCGATTAAAAAGCCGAGATTATTTCGATAAATTCCCTCCCTGTCTGTCGCAGGTCAAACGGTGATTGTCATGCAGGCAGTTCTCCTGGCTCTGGATCGTGGCTCTTGCCATACCTTCCCGGAACTTACGCTCCAGTGGCATATCATGGCTTTGCTCCCCATTACAGTGGCGGGACCGCGCCGGCCTTTAACCGGTCTTCCCTATTAAGCCCCGAAAGGCACCTGCACCAAATTATTTTTTTGTCTTTTCTTGCATTTTCGTTGCTATTTTAAATTTTAGCATAGGTGTTGCTTACTGTCGAGCGCGGTTGTCTTGTTTTTACTTTTATTTATGTTCTTCCATGAAAAAAGAATATATTTTTGAAACCAGCTTGGAAAATAGCTTCAACAGCATGGGAACGGCAGCTAATATTATTGGAATATAATTTACTGCTATCTTAAATAATGTACCAGAGTGAGCCAAGGCTACGGATGGAATAGCCATCAAAGCCGCAACTATCAGAAAAGCCTTCATTATCCCCCCTCCTATTTACTTAATATAGTGGTCAATCGCCTCTTGTAAATCTTTAAGAAACTTTTCTTGTTTGCCCTCATTGACCGCATGAATAAGACAGTGTTCAAGATGATCTTTCAATATGAGTTTCGCAGCATTGTCTAGAGCTTTTCGAGCCGCTGCAATCTGAAGTAATATTTCAGGGCAGTCACGGCCTTCAGCAGCCATCTGCTTAATTGATCGAACGTGTCCTTCAATTCTCGACAGTCTGTTTGTAACTTGTTTCTGATGAGCATGTGTATGATTTTGCATAAAAGGTATCCCTCCTCCAGCTCCATAATATCCCCCCGGGGAGGATATTGTCAAGGCAAAAGCGGGTAAAGAACACACTCTGCGCCTTAAAATGAAAAACAGATGCCTTGAGGCATCTGTTTTTAACATAATATTTTCTTTTAAAATTCGCCAACATGCCCTTTGGCATCTTCCAAAATGATCACACCGCCGTATTTGGCAAACCGCTCGCGAACAAAGCGCAACATAGCAAGGCCATTATGGTCAAAATTCCTCACATCGTTCATATTGAGAACAATCCGCCTGTAACCATAATACAGGTGCTCCAGCAGGCTGCTTTGTAAAAGTTCGATATGTTCCGTAAAAACATCACCGCTTATGTTAATATATACCTGCTGCGAATCCGCCTTTACCCAAATTGACATATCTTCCACTCTCCCGGCGTTTGTGGCGCAAGCGGCACTAGTATAACCATTCAGCCAGTGTGCCGGTTACTTACCCAGTGTTGCCCCTAAAGCTTTGCATTCCTGCAGCCCGTCTGCATCCGGCGTAAGCTGTATGGTCAGCCCCTCGCCGATTACATTGGCGCCGTACCCCTTCATACGGTCGGCCCATTCCCGCATCCACTGCCCGTCGCCCCAATCATAGGATCCGAATAAGGCTACGGTCTTACCGGAAAAATCCACATCCTGCAAGGAAGCTACAAATGGTTCCATGTACCCTTCTTCCAGCATCTCTGACCCCATGGAGGGGCAGCCAAAGGCTACGGCATCCGCTGCCGCCACATCCTGTTGGGTCGCGTCTTCCACTCTTAGCAGTTTTACTGTATTGCCCTGCTCCGCTCCTTCTTTTACGGCTTGCGCCATCATTTCCGTGTTGCCTGTACCGCTCCAATAGATAATTGTTACTTTCTTCACGGTAATCCCTCCTTGGTATAATGATAATGATATTCATTATCATTATACCGCATTATGAGAAATTGTAAAGACCTCTTTGATCAACAGCTATTTCTTTCTCATGGACTAGCGTAAGGCAAAATATTTTTGATAAAAAAGTCCCGCGCCGTTGATCCGGAAACACTATGGACCGCACCGTCATCGATTTGTACAGATACTGCTTCTGTGCAATGATTCAGGCAAAAAATCGCGTTAATCTCAACCTGGTCCGCCAGCCCGTATTCTTCGCGCAATTGCTGCAGGGAATTCAGCACATTATAGGAGCCTTTGATATGACAGGCGCTGCCTATGCAAACGCTGACCTTGATCATATTGTCACGCCTTTCTAACATAATCCACATGGAGCAGCCTGTGTATGTTGCCTTTCAGCAGCCCGTCATAAAGCGCCATGATGATCGGATTTTCTTCCGAGCGTTTGATGCTGCTCATTCGATCGGCCTCATACAGCCCCACGCTCCTTTTATTTCTCCCTTCCCGTCCGGCAACCGGCTGCCCGGCGCCGCAGATACAGCCGCCGGGACAGGCCATGACTTCAATAAAATCATATTTTTTTTCGCCGCTGCGAATCTTATGGATCAAGCTATCCGCGTTTTTGAGACCGCTTACGACTGCAATCCTGACCTCGCGGCCGTCAAGGACGATACTTGCTTCCTTGACTCCCTGCAGACCCCGGACGCCGGTAAAAGCGATGGCCCGCAGGGCGGAAACCGATTTATCGTCGGCAATGCGCCGGATTACCGCTTCGGTAACACCGCCCGTCACCCCGAATATCACTCCGGCGCCGCTGGCGGCGCCAAACGGCATATCCACAGCCTCCGGCTCAATTTCGGAAAAGACGATGCCGGCTTCCCGAATCATTTGGATCAGCTCTTGGGTGGTAATAACATAATCCACATAGGGAACCCCATCTTTTTTAAATTCATCCCGCGCCGCTTCATACTTCTTGGCTGTACAGGGCATGATCGCCACAACGACAACCTTACGGTGGGAATGACCGTAATGCTCTTTCATTACACTGGCGAACATCTGCATCGGCGAACGGCAGGTGGATATCTTGTACATAAGCTGAGGATAATGCAATTCAGCATACCTTACCCATGCCGGGCAACACGAGGTGAATAAGGGCAGCTTTTCCTCTTTCTGCAGCCGCGCCGTAAATTCGCCGGCTTCTTCCAGCACCGTAAGATCGGCGCCGGTCGAAGTGTCAAACACTTCGTCAAACCCGATTCTCTTCAGGGCGGCGACGATTCTGCCCATCACATTTTCCCCGTCGGCAAGGCCCAGTTCTTGCCCGATGCCGACTCTGACGGCGGGAGCTATCTGCACGACCACTTTGGTATCCTTATCGCTTATGTCCTGCCACAGCTTCACCGTATCATTTCTGACAACGATCGCCCCTGTGGGACAGACAGCCGCACATTGGCCGCACCCCACACAGTTGGTCGTGGCTATTGGTGCGTCAAACGCCGTGCTGACGCACATCTTTGAGCCACGAAAAGCAAAATCGATGGCGCCGATATTTTGTACTTCATCACACATTCTCACACAGTCGCCGCACAGGATACATTTGCTCTTGTCCCGGACAATGCAGAGTGACGAGGTATCAAGTTCAGCCTCCCCGAATGTATTGCCAAACCGTACCTGCTTTATGCCAAAACGCTGGGCCAGTTCCTGAAGCTTACATCTTCCATTTTTCTCGCAGGTGGTGCAATCGCGGCAATGACTGGACAGGAGCAACTCCAGGATCATCTTTCGGTATTTTCTAAGCCGGGGCGTATTCGTGCGCACCTCCATACCGGCCTGGGGCGGTGTGGAACAGGCGGCATGAATCTCTCCCCGGTTATCCTCCACAACGCACATGCGGCAGGCGCCATAAACCGACAATTCCGAGTAGTAGCAGAAGGTGGGGAGTTCGATTCCCGCCTTTCTGATCAAATCCAGGATATTTTTTTCACCGGCAATTTCCACCGGCAGATTATCAATAATCATAAACTCCGTGCTCACGGTGTCAGTCCTCCTTTATTGCTTTAAACGCGCATGAGTCTATACAGGCTCTGCATTTTATGCATTTCCCGGAATCGATCATAAACGGCTCCTTGATCTTGCCGGAAATAGCTCCAACCGGACACAGCTTGGCGCACTTAGAGCAGCCGCGGCATATTTCCCGGTCAATATAAATCCGTCTTAATTTCTGGCAGATCTTGGACGGACATCGCCGTTCCACCACGTGAGCTTCATATTCTTCGCGGAAATACTTGATGGTGCTGACAACCGGGAAGGCGGCGGATTTGCCGAGGCCGCACAGCGCCGTCGACGATACGGTATCAGCCAGTTCCAGGAGCATGTCGATATCCTCAGGATTCCCCTGTCCGGCAACGATGCCCTCCAGAATTTCCCGCATGCGTTTGGTTCCCTCACGGCAGGGCACACATTTGCCGCAAGATTCGTTCTGGGTAAAATTCATAAAGAATCTTGCCACCTCTACCATACAGGTATGTTCATCCATCACCACCAGCCCGCCGGACCCGATCATTGCCCCCGCTTTTTTCAGCGAATCAAAATCAAGCGGCAGGTCCAGATGCTCTTTGGTCAGACAGCCGCCGGAAGGGCCTCCTATCTGTACGGCCTTGAACTCGGCGCCGCCACGCATGCCACCGCCAATGTCAAAGATAACCTCCCGCAGTGGCGTGCCCATCGGAACCTCAATCAGTCCTGTATTCTCTATGTTCCCCGTCAGGGCAAACGCCTTGGTGCCGGGGCTTTTTTCCGGCCCTATCGCTTTATACCAACCCGCGCCGTTTTGAATAATCAATGGTACATTGGCGAAAGTTTCCACATTGTTCAGCACGGTAGGCTTGGCAAACAGTCCCTGTTCAACTGTCCGCGGCGGCTTTACCCTTGGCATGCCGCGTTTTCCTTCTATAGACGCGGTAAGGGCGCTGCCTTCACCGCAGACAAAGGCGCCGGCGCCTTTGTTGATTTTTATATTAAAATGATAGCCGGTTCCCAGAATGTTTTGACCGAGAAGCCCGAAATCCCCGGCTTGAGCAATCGCTCTCTCCAGGCGGCTGACCGCCAGGGGATACTCGGCGCGCACATATATGTACCCTTCCGAAGCGCCGCAGGCCAGGCCGGCAATCATCATCCCCTCAAGCATTCTGTGGGGATCGCCTTCCATGATGCTTCTGTCCATAAATGCACCCGGGTCGCCTTCGTCACCGTTGCAGACAATATACTTGACTGCGTCTTTTTGCCGCCTGACCTGCGACCATTTGCGGCCGGTCGGATAGCCGGCGCCGCCCCGGCCCCTTAAATTGGACTGATCGATCGCCCTGATGATGTCATCCGGGCTCATATCAAAAAGGGCTTTTTCAAACGCCTGATATCCCCCGATCGCTAAGTATTCCTCGATGGAAGTGGCGTCGATATGTCCGCAGAGGTCCAGCACCAGCCGCGTCTGCTTTTTGTAGAAGGGGATTTCTTCCTGCGTCGGATAGGTTTGCCCTTCCTTTTGATAGGCAAGCCTGTCTACCAGCCTCCCGCCTAAAATTGTCTCTGCGATGATTTCGGCGCAATCCTCCGGTCTTACCTTGATATACAGCCAGCCCTGCGGCTCTATCCGCACCAGCGGGCCCATTTCGCAAAAGCCGTGGCAACCGCTCTTTTTGACGCCCACCGCATCATTATGCGGCTCCTTTTCCAGGCTTACCGAGCACTGGATCCCTTGGTCCTCCATCAATCGGATCAATTCGGCATGGATATCCAGCGACCCGCCGGCCACACATCCCGTCCCCGCGCAAACCAGAATCTTCTTCTTTTGCGTCTCAAGCGACTTTTCATACGTGGCGCAGGCAGTTTTCAGTTCTTCCCGGTTTAAAAGCATCTCAGTTCTCCTCCTTGAACTTCGCAAGAAGCTGGCTTGCTTTGTCCGGCGTCATCGCCGGATACACCTTATCATTGACCGTAAGCACGGGCGCAAGTCCGCAGGCGCCGAGACAGGCAACCGTTTCCACCGTAAACAGCAGGTCGTCGGTGGTCACCCTGGTTTCAGAAAGGCTGAGCTCCTGTCTCAGCCTTTCCAGGATGGGAACCGACTTTCGGACGTGGCATGCCGTTCCGTCACATATTTTTATCACATACTTGCCTTTCGGTTTGAGGGAAAAGTTTTCGTAAAAAGTCGCTACACTATAGATTTTGGCTGTGCTGATTCCAAGCTTGTCTGAAAGGTAAACCAGTGCTTCCCGGGGCAGATATCTGTATTTTCCTTGCGTATCCTGCAATATCGCGATAATATTGCTCGGCTCATGTCTGTACTTCTGCAGGATTTCATCCATCTCCCTAAAATCCGTCACTTCATGCATCGCGTAACCTCCCGACAATATATTGTGAATTTTTTCTCATTTTCAGTGTATCTGATCCCACAAGTGATTGCAACTTAAATTTGTGAAAGTTTTCTCATTATTAATTTCTGATTATGAAACGATAAAACGGGTTACTCAATGTGGCTTTAACATCGAATAACCCGTTTATCCATAAAACTATTCTTTTTCCAGGGGCAGCCCAGCGCTTTTCATTTTATCCCGGAATTCATCCTCATACTCTTGATAAGTATGAACCGGCACAGGGTAATTCCAAGGATTCACGTGCCGTACCGCCCGGTTATTGTTGGCCATGTTCCGGGTCGGGCTCATAAATACGCCGCCCATGTGCATAAGTTTGCTGAAGGGAAAATACGCGATCAACAGACTGACGGCAAACAAGTGAATATAAAACAGTATCCCGATATTGCCGGGAACAGCCGGCTTAAAGGTCATCAGTCCGATCATCAGAGATTTGACGGCGGTAACGTCCACGTTGATAAAATATCGCATCAACAGTCCGCTGGCCGCGATCAGCATGAGCAAAAACAACGGCAGGTAATCGGCGGCCAGGGAAATATAGCGGACCCCCGCCATGGCCATCCGGCGAAGGAACAGGTAAGTTACCGCTGTCAGCAAGGCAATGCCGGTCAGGTATACCGCCTGGAGGTCCATCAGGAAAAATCCGTCCATGGCCTGGAGAGAAAGGACAAGCGCCGGCGCCGGGTCCATAAGAAACCGCAAATGCCGCAGCACTACGATCAGCAAAGACCAGTGAAAGACCAGGGCAGCCAGCCAAAGCCACTTTTCCCAGTGATAAACCAGCCAGCCTCCGGTTGTGATGGATGGCCGAGTGTTATGAAGCAGAGACCGGAAGCAAAGGATCTCCAGCGCCATTCTGGCAATAACACCGGCAGTGTTAAAAGGATTGTCCACAGAGGCCGGCTGAATCCAGGCAAGGGATTTTTGCTGACCGCAGGTGGTGGGAATGCGGAAAGGAACCGGCGCCTTGGCCCAGTCCAGGACCTTATAGACGAAACCGCCGATGAATAAGGTGATGGCGGCATAAGGGATAATGACGCCAAACAGATAGGTCAGTCCCAGGTATTCGACGCCGAAGAAAACGACGCATACCAAAGCTGCAATTACGATGAGAGAGAACGTGACGCCCATGTGCTTCCCTCCCTTTCCGGCCTGAGTGCATCCGGTGCCTGACTCTCATCGGCCTTTACCGCGACAACGACGCGGTAAAACAGGCTGACCGTCAGGGCGCCTATGGCCCATACCCCGGCAATAATGCCTGCTTCCGGCAATGTTGGCAGGTATTCGCTGCTCTGGCCAAAGGGATGATTGACAAATCCCCCCGGAACAAAGCTGATTCCTTTTTCGATGAGCATGGCTGCAAACACACAGACTGAAGCCAGCAAAAGAGTCTTCTCATTTTCCCGTGTACCGCGGTTGATCAGCAGAATGAGGGCCGCCAGAGACAAAACGGCGAACAGCCGCATCAGCCCCACATAGGCTGAATGGCTAGGGGAGCCGAAGAATAAATAGTCCAATGCTTCCACATGGCCGGGAACCTGGCTGTAATAGGCGGTAAAAAATTCAACCGCGACCATGAACACTGTAATGATCATGGCGTAGGTCTGGATCAGAGCCAGCCTGCGTATGGCCTGCTGTCCGGCGTCAAAACCCGCCGCCCGTTTTAGGATGAAACAAAGCAGGATCAGCAACGCCGGGCCGGTGGCAAAAGCCGACGCCAGAAATTTGGGCGCCGTCAGAGCCGTCAGCCAGAAATCCCGTCCCGGCAGGCCGGAGTAGATAAAGGCAGTTACAGTGTGAATACTAAAGGCCCAGGGAATGGAGAGATAAATCAAGGGTTTGACCCAACCTGATACCGGGGCGCCTTTATATTCCGCCTCCAGCACATTCCAGCCGGTAATCAGGTTCAAAACCAGATAGCCGTTCATATCCCAAAACAGCGGTGAAGTGGGAGTGGCGTAGATGAGGACATTGAACAGCCGGGTGGGCATGCCCATGTCGATCATCACGAACAGCAGGCACATGACCACGGCCCCCACCGCCAGGAACTCTCCTAAAACTGTAATCCTGCCAAACGCCTTTACCCCATGCAGATAATGTGGCAGGACCACCATAACGGATGATGCGGCAACCCCGACAAAAAAGGTGAACTGACCGATATACAGTCCCCAGGAAACATCCCGGCTGAGCCCGGTAATGCCCAGCCCTTCGGCGAATTGCCGCATATAGAAGTGAAAACCCATAGCGGCCGCCGCCAGCAAAAAGGCCAGCCACAGCCAATAACCCCGGCCGCAGTTGCGAAAAGCCCGTTCCAACATATCTTGCGTCCTCCCCCTAAGTGATACAAAGTATCGCGAAGCAGTAGGAAAGTAAGGCGCGTTTCGGGTAAAACCAATGATCTGCACCTGCCACAAAGCCGAAATGCGTCTACTTTCCTGGCTTCTTTACACCAGATAGAAAACATTCGGCTGCGCGCCGAGCTTTTCTTTACGCCGGATGCTGTACTTATCCTGCAGTACCTGCCGCAGGGGTGAATCCGGGTCATTGCGGTCGCCGAAAATCAGCGCCTGATGCTTGCAGGCCTCCACGCAGGCCGGCATAAGGCCTACGGCCAGCCGTTCGCTGCAAAAATTGCATTTTTCCACCACCCCTTTGGTCCGGGTGGGATAGGAACCGCGAATTTCCGCCAGATACTGGCGGGGCTCCACAAAATTGAAGCTTCTGGCGCCGTAAGGGCAGGCGGCCATACAATAGCGACAGCCGGTACAGCGGTGGTAATCCATCATGACAATGCCGTCGGCCCGCTTGAAGGTCGCCTGGGTCGGACAAACCCGGACGCAGGCGGGATTGTCGCAATGGTTGCAGAGAACTATCACCTGGCGCTGCTTGGTCTGGGCATTCATGCAGTCATGGGTTTCACCGGCAAAGGCCCGATCATATCCTTCCGGCCAGATCCATTTCACTTCATGGTTAGCGTTCGGAATCTGCGGCACATTATGCAATGAATGGCAGGCAAGCATGCAGTCGGTACAGCCTGGGCGGCATTTGCTTGTGTCCACAGCCATAGCCCAGCGTTTTGCCGCAGGCCCGGCGGTTTGGTCCCCCTGAGCCCAGCCCCGGACTAAAGGCAATGCGCCCAGACCGGCCAGGCACAGGCCGCTGAGCCGGAGGAATTCTTTGCGGCTAAGTTTCATGGAACTCATGGTTGCTCCCCCTTGGGCGCCGCATGGCAGCTCCAGCAATTAGGAGTGTCAATGCCGGCGAAACTGTGACAGGAATCGCAAAACTCCTGTTTATTGCTGTGGCAGGACAGGCAGTTTTTTTCCAGACTCATGGGATACAATCTGCCGTCTTTGGCCACATACACGGTCTGTCCCTGGCGCACGGACTGTTCTTTCCATTCCCGCAGCAGCTTCATGTGATTTTTGCGCATAAATTCGCCGTCTTCAATACACTGTTTGGCCGTCAGCTGGTTGATCGCCGGCGTATGCAGGCTCAGGACCGGCTGGGGCCGGGAACTGACGGCGTTATACCAGAAGGGCGCGGTTGCCGCCAGTACAAACAGGGCCAGGGCGATGATTACATAGCGCGCCTTATGCATCTTGCGCACCTTCCGCTCCGGCTAAAGGTTCAAACCGGAGATTCATGACCCGGTTTGCCTCGCCGGTCATCACCAGGGCATTGCCCACCAGCTCATGCAGGCTGCATACCTCCACATCAGAGACCCAATAGTTCATCAGCGGCGGCAGAGTAGCCCGGTCAATGGCGCAGATGCAGGCCAGCATGTTGACGCCATGCCGGTCCCGGACATATTGTACGGCATTGGCCCGGGGCAGTCCGCCCCGCATCCGCATCTCCATGTTTTCATCGGCGCCCAGGCCGGCGCCGCCGCCACAGCAGAAGGTTTTTTCCCGGATAGTCTCGTCAGGCATTTCATAAAAATTGCGGCAGACATTCTTCAGAATGTAGCGGGGCTCTTCCAAGAGACCTACCGACCGGGCCGGATTGCAGGAATCATGGAAAGTGACTTTCAGTGAATCGTTGCGGCTGGGGTCCAGGGTGACCTTGTTATGTTTGATCAGGTCGGCGGTAAACTCCGCCACATGAATCATTTTGGTGGACCGGGCATGTTCAAATACCGTACCGGTCACAGGCGACACAGGGGTAGACAGGAAGTCCGCCGGACCGTTCATGGTGTCCATATACTGATGAATCACCCGCCACATATGGCCGCACTCGCCGCCCAGAATCCATTTTACCCCCAGTCGCTTGGCTTCGGCGTAAATTTTGGCATTGAGACGCTGCATCATTTCATGGGAGGTAAACAAGCCGAAATTGCCGCCTTCCGAGGCATAGGTGCTCAAGGTGTAATCCAGGCCGATCTCGTGAAACAGCATCAGCTGCCCCATCAGGCCATAAGTGCCGGGATCGGCAAACACATCGCCGGAGGGCGGTACATACAGGATTTCGGCGCCTTTGCGATTGAAGGCCGGCGCAATGGTGATGCCGGTGATATCCCGGATATTCTCGGTCAGAAAATCCATGGAATCCACCAGGCCATGAGGCTGTATGCCTAAGTGGTTGCCTTTCATGTAGCAGTTGGCCACCGGCGTTGCCACCCAGTCGATATTCACCCCGATCAGGTTGAGCAGTTCCCGTCCGATCATAGTGATTTCCGCCGTGTCAATGCCATAGGGACAAAAAACCGAACATCGCCGGCATTCGGTGCACTGGTAAAAATAATAGAACCATTCTTTGATCACATCCACCGTCAGTTCCCTGGCGCCGGCCAACCGTCCCAGCAGCCTGCCGGCGGCGGTAAAATCCCGCCGGTAGACCGAGCGCAGCAATTCCGCCCGCAACACCGGCATGTTCTTGGGGTCCCCCGAGCCGATATAGAAATGGCATTTGTCGGCGCAGGCGCCGCAGCGGACGCAAATATCCATAAACAACTGTAAAGAACGGTATTTGTTCAACCTTTCCCGCAGTCCTTCCAGGATGATTTCCCGCCAATCTTCCGGCAGTTTCCAGTCCGCATCCTCGGGAGACCATTTGCGAGGATTGGCCAAACCTACGGTCTGCAGGCTTTCCGCCTTCCCGGCATACAGCCAGGTGCCCGGTTTAAAATGAACCGGAGTATCCATCCAGTTGGATTTTGGTGGTCTATGATCCACTTGTATGAGTTCTTCCGGTTTAGGGAGTTTTGCCATATTCACACCTCTCCCGCTCAGTATTCGCCAGATCCCGCTCTGGCACATCACCGTCACCTGCGGCCAGTATCATGCGCTCTATGGTTTGACAGCGTTTGGTCAAGGCTGCCAGTTGGATTTGATGCAAATTTTCCCGGCATGCCTGATATACGTCAAAGGCCAGCAATATCAGCCGCTCCAGCCATAGCTCCGCAGCCGGCCAATCCTGTTGGATGACGCCGGCGTTTTTGGCTGTAATCAGATTGGACTGCAAAATATGCCGCAGCCCGGGAATAAAAGCTATGGCCTGAGACGGCTTCACGTCCTGCACCGCCCGTATCCGCAAAATCAAATCTAAAGAATCCCTCAACTTTTCCGTATCGACGTTCTCCACAAGGCCGTCGTATAATGTTGCAATGCTTTGACAGGTGCGGCTGCCCACCGGATTGGCGAAGCTGCCGGCAGACCCCCGCATAAAGCCGGCGGTCCCGGTCGGATAGACTTCAAAACAACAGATCAGCCAGTCCTTTAACAGGGCATCCCTGTTTTTCTTGAGCCATTCCCGCAAACATTCCGGATTACCCACAGTTCTTGCCTCCTTCATGTATTGAAAACTCATCTACCGCCTCGAATCCGGGACCGTTCAAAAGGGTTCAGATGCTAGGCTCGACGAGGACGTGCGTGAGACTGTACGTTTGCAGGGTACGTCGAACGCACGCCCGCAGGAGCATCAACGCAGATGGACCTTTTTCAACGGTCCCGTTAAAATTCTTCGTCCCAACTGATATACGGCTGCGGCAGACCCGGCATGGCATTGACTATCAGCTCCACCAGGCCGCCGTAATGAATATTATATTTCTCCTTAAAGCCATAATGCTGCTGCAGTATATCCCGGGCCGAACCTTTGCAGTTGGAGCAGGGGGCACAGTAGTATTTGGGAATGGCCGGGTCCAGGCAATCGGCAAAAGTCTCCAGCACCTGCCGCGCCTTGCGCCTGCCGGCCACTTGGTTGCGCCATTCCGGGAAGTTCTGTGAATTCATAATGGCAAAACCGCTGCCGCCGCCGCAGCAGTAATTTTCGATACCGGCCTGAGGCATTTCCCGGAAGCGTCCTGACGGCAGGATTTTACTGAGAATGTTGCGCTGGGGCGAAACAATGCCCAATAACCTGACGATATTGCAGGGATCATGCAGCGTAACGGGAAAATCGTTGCGGCTGGGGTCAAATTTTATCGCGCCGCCGGTGACAATCGACTCTAAGAGCGGCAGGCAGCTTTCCCGGAGTATGGACAGGTCTCCTGTCAATAATCGATCGGCAATGCACAATAACCCCTTGGCGGCGTGGCCGCACTCGCCCACGACAATTTTGCCCGCACCCAGATTCTTGGCTGCTTTCACCTGAGCGGCAATAATCCGGGCAAACTGAATATCGTCATACCAGACCCCGTAATTGACTCCCTCATAGCCCATGGCTTCGCTGGACAGGGTCCAGTTAATGCCGGCAGCGTCAAACAAAATGGCGAATGCCGCCGGATTTTCCGGCCAGGCCAGGTATTCGCCCGCATTGTGGATCAGCAAAATATCGGCATTTTTTTTATCGACCGGTATGGTGATCCGCCGTCCGGTCCTTTCTTCGATGAGATCTTCGATAAATTCAATGGTGTCGCGAAAAGCCGGCGGCATCATGCCGGTAGTGGAACCGGTTTTCAGATGCTGCACCGTGCCGGCTTTGTGGATGGCCTCCGGTGCGATCCCCATTTCCTGGCTGAACACTTTACGCAGTTCCCTGGCCAGCAGGGCATTGTCCACACCCACCGGGCAGACAGAGGCGCAGCGCCGGCACAGGCTGCAGCGGTAAGCCAGCTCAGCCAGACGGTATACGACCCGCCAGTTCAGCTCCACATCAGCGCCGGCCCACTTCCCCAACAAACGACCGGCCGGTGTAAAATACCGGCGCCGGATGCGCCGCAGCACTTCCGAACGGTAGTTTGGACGGTAAATATCCTGCCTGCCGCTTTCCAGATAGATCGGACAGGCGTCATTACAGGTATTGCACTGCATGCAATACTCGGTGCTTAAGGTGGTAGGCTGGAGAAACCCCCAGTTATTTTCACGGCTGAACAACTTCTCCAGGCCCCTCAGGAAGGACCGAACAATCGCATCTTCTTCCTCCCGGCTCTGGGGCACAGGCAGGTTCAGCCCGGAAAATCCGTCCAGAGAATAATCATACTTTTCCCTGACCCCGGTCTTTACGGCTTTGAAAGCTTCTTCCGGCTCCTCGCCGGCCAGAGGCGGCAAATCCGCCGGGGTCAAAGGGCAGAGCACTTCACACGCAGTTCCGATGTCGCCGATTTTGATTGGCTTTGCTTTTTCTTGCGATGTCATTGTCATTTGCCGTCCCCTTCCTCCCGGGCTCCCGCCGCTTGTTCCAGCCAGTTCCCCCACCGTTTGACATGGGGAGCAGACCAGCTGACCTGACCGTGCAGAGAGGATGATACGTTCTGTTCTAACGGGCTGCCCGGCTGTATGGGTTCATCATCCCACATGATCCGGTGATAAAGAAAGTATTTGGCGGCATAATGCATCATCCGGCTAAAGGGCAGCACCAGAAGAAACAAGCTGAAGATCAGCATTTCCCAGGCAATCAAAGGATGAGTGACAGCGGGACGGAGCCTGAGCAAGGAGCCAATATGCTCTCTGATTAAAATAAAAGACCGATCAACTGTCAGCCAGGCGGTCAGGCCTGAACCGAACAGCAGGATCATAATTCCCAGCTGGGCATACAAAACAGGATCGGACATTTGCCGCAGCCCCTGATCCCCCAGGCGCAGCCGCAGCAGGTAAAGGCTGCCGGACAAACCGGCTGACAGCCCAGCCGCTCCGGTCACCTGAGTCAATCCCTGAAGCAAAGCGGTCCAGCCTGACACAGGCTGACCGGCGGAGATTGCCCAGGCGCCAACAATCAGCAGTACAACCCAGGCAGCACATAAATAGATCCCGATATGCAGGGGAAAGGACCCGGTCCATAATCTCCGATTATGAACAAAGGCTTTTTGAATCCAGACCATTTCCCGCAGCATGGCCATCAGTTCATATCGGGGGAAAATCGGCGGTTTGCGGGAATGAAAATCCTGTTTCTGATATTTTGACCCGATCGGCCCCTGATGCGGTATCGGATACAAATCCCACCGCAAATGGCGCGGCATTCCGGCGTAAAACGCCAGTTTGCACCCAGTTGCAATCAAACAGATCAGGATCGCGGCATAGACCATTGGTCCGGCAGCCCACCAACTCATCGAATACACAAAAGCACCTCCTGCGTCTGAGACTACAGCATGCCCCAGCCCCGGGTATACTCCAGGACGATTTGAAACTCGCGGTCCTGAAAGCCGGCCTGCCGCAGCGCTCGTTTTATTTCATACGCTTCCGTAGTGTTGGAGTAGCATAAAATCGCATTCTTGCCGGATTCAAAATCAAACCCCAGAGCAGCCATTACTTCCATCATGGCTGCTGCCCGCGCCATCCGCGCCTGCATCAGTTTGCCCGTCTGCCTGACCTGGTCCGGCGTCAAAGGAGCCCCCTTTGCTTTATGCCAGTCTTCTGCCGGTGGCAGGTTGAGACAAACTCTGGTTAAATGAGTGACCACCGGCGTTGTCTGATGATTATGCAGGCTTGGCATCGCCATCCTCCTTT
Organism: Acetonema longum DSM 6540; assembly: GCF_000219125.1. Classification (NCBI taxonomy): domain Bacteria; kingdom Bacillati; phylum Bacillota; class Negativicutes; family Acetonemataceae; genus Acetonema; species Acetonema longum. The sequence goes on along the minus strand of NZ_AFGF01000025.1, from coordinate 1,386 downwards.
TATCATCCATTTTTTTATATAGGGTACATGTATTGAAATAGCAGAAAAGTCGGGCCAGACTTGCAGGTCCGGCCATTCTTTCCTGCCATGTGGGGGATGTAGGAGATTTTATTTCACGCCCATCCAATAGTCAACAAACACCACATTCGACAGCCAATACCCCAGGGGAACATTGATGAGAACCCCGATAGCAAAAGCAGCCAGGGGTTTCCAGCCAAAGTTGGTGAGTTCCCGGAAGCGGGTGGTGAAACCGATGCTGAGGAAGGTCCAGGTAAAGGTCCAGCCCCGCAAATTTTTAACGACTCCCAGGACATCTTTGGAGTAGGTTCCGGCGGTTTTGGGGTCTAAAGCGGCGATGATCAGAGTTGTGAGGATTGAGGCGGCAAAGAAACCCATTACAAATTTAGGAAAACGGCGCCAAACTTCACCATAGTCCACCCGTTCCGACTCGGCCAGGCTCTTTTTCTCCCAGACGGTAACCGACAGGATCGCCACCATCAAAGCCCAAAGGCCGACAAACATATCCCGGCCGACCACCTTCATCAGGGTAAAGGTTTTAACTGCTGTATCACCGCTGACGCCAGCGATGGCGTTATACTGTTCCGCTGCAGCGAACCCCGCCGCATCGGCAAACTCAGATGTGCCGATCCAGGCGCCGGCCGGCCCTGGCTCCATGCCCAGTTTATGGGCAAAGCCGGGCAATACGGCGATCATGATCACCGCCCAGATTACCACCATTGAAATGGCAATGGACACGTGCTCTTTTTCCGCCCTGCAGGCGCCCCCCACCGCAATCGAGCCGGATACGCCGCAAATAGAACCTCCTGCGCCCAGAGTGGCGCCAAACCGCGGATCTAACTTAAACAGGCGAGTAGCGGCCAGATAAATGGAGAAGAAAGTCGTGACCGAAACAATAGTTGCCTGGAGGATGGCTAGCGGGCCCGCCGACATGATAATCGTAAACGGCAGAGTAGCGCCCATCAGAATGATCCCGGTTTTTACATAATATTCAGTCCTTAACGCTTCTTTGAACCAGCCCGGAAGCGGCATCAGGTTGCTGACAACCATGCCGAAGACCAATGCCAGCAGCGGGGTTTCCAACTGATATTGCTTCATATATTGATTAGAACCCAAAATAGTGATAAGGACGGACAAGATGAACAATACGATAAAACCCTGTACATACTTTGGCACGTTGAAACCCATTATTTTTGCGCCTACAGTGAATGTTGCCCCGAAGAAAAAGAACAGGGTTACGATGCCGCCGAAGCTTTCGACCAAAGCGACCGCTACCTTGCCAAAATCAGTGGACCAGCCGGGCACGCTTACGGCCATGGACTTAAAAATGCCAAAGGCGCCGGTGAAGAATGCCAGGGACGCCAGGAT
>NZ_AFGF01000024.1 GCF_000219125.1 Acetonema longum DSM 6540 | reverse complement strand
TCTAACTACAGTCGAGGATTTTTCTCCAAGGAGTAGCTATAAAAAGGTACAACAGGGGGGACTCGCAGATTAGCTAACTAAAGTCAAGAAATAAGAATGTTTCATTTTCATACCTGGATTACACAGCTTTTTTCCTACCATCCAGAAAAATCCGAACCTGCTCAGCGGATGTAATAGGCGAAAGGCCTGGCTATTCTTTAACACTGAGAAAATAAGCCGCAACAGTTTATTCATCACTGCGCCCAAAGCTTGTAAGACTCGCGGAGACGGTTCTCTTGATGAGAATGAAGTAAATGATACTATCAAAAATAGAGGTAATAACCATGCTCCGAAAAGCCCGGTAACGAAAGTGTCAGGGAACTGGGTTGCTGACAACGGGATAAAGACCTCGGGTATGCTGAAAGGGCCACATTTTTAAAAATGGTACGGTAACTATACAAGCTGACAAGTTAGGCGAATTTAATAAAATAATTCGGGAGATTATTCATAAGTACTGATAAGCTGTCTAGGAGGATATTATGCTTATAATTAAGGCAGAAATCATATTTGATATCCCTAATAAAAATTACACTGAAAATGATGGGATAACAACGCAATACCCTTTAAGGCCAGCATTTAATTTTGGAGAGGGGTTACTATTTTCTGGAACAATAAAAAATGATCTCTCTTGTGATAAACTTTTTTACCAAAAGGTATATTGTGTGAATGTAGAATTTCCTACAATAGCGAGTGAAGCATATGAAGCTGTTCAACCTTTAATTAAAATAGGAATGAGCCTAAAGATTCAAAATGCCTCAAACGTAATTGGTGTAGCAAAATTACTGGATTTCGTCTATAGAGATTGATTTAGGTTTAGTTCAAGGGTAGTAAGGTGTTACGAAGTATCAGAGACCAACTAATTGGAAGTGTCAGTGGACGGGGTTGTTGACAACGATAGGAGTTGACGCTGGGGACCGCTCGCTCTTTGACCGTTGTTTTAAAGTGAACAAAAAAAGCAGAGCAACGGACAAAGTTCGTTAAGGCTCGCTGTATGTTTATAAGAAGCGAGGGGACGCTTGAAAAGTGTCAGGAGACGGGATTATTGACAACAAGATTAGGACTTCGAGTATGGTGAAAGGGCCACTTTTAAACATAGTAGTTTCTGAATTCAATAGTACGTCTTGAAGAAACTAACTAAAACAGGAATTCAGTGTTCGGAAAAGAAAGTGATTAACATAGAATGCTTCCACGCAATACAAACAACAGAGCAACGAACAGATTAAGTCCGTTGCTCTGTTGTTTGTTTAGGCAGAACAGGATGATTCCCCAAGTCGGCTCCGCACCGGTCCATGCGGCCTCAGCCAGCAGCAGACGAGTAATGGCGGAATAAACGCGCAGGCAGGTGTTTGCCTTTTCATAGTCCGCATCAACGGTTTTGCCTTGAATGCATCCATAACTTTATGGCGGTTAGCAGCGGCAAGCTGAGAGACAACCAGGACAATCCCCGCCAGATTCCGGCTCCGAACAGTGCGGAGCCGCAACCCAGGAGGGTTAAGGACCCTATCAGCAAAGGCAGTTTCCAGATTTGCCAGGTGGATTGCGGCTGCGGAGCTTCTGTGGCTGTCAGCCCGGAACCGGTAGCCGGCTGTGGCCGTTTGCGCAATATCCACAGGTATACCCCGCTGACAATCACGCCGATCGTGATGATATCCAGCAAGGCCCACAGAATTTTCAACGGCAGCCCGCCATAATTTCCGAAATGCAAAGGGTGGGCGAGCTGCAGCAAGCGGATATACCAGGGAACAGCGGCGACGGCGGTTAGCTGTCCGGTTGCCGCATCAATCAGCGCCGGCGTATACCAGTGAGCCGTAACCGCTGTGGAGCCGGTCGCAAAGACCATATAATGGTATGGGCTGCCCCACTGGTCATTGGGAAAATAGAGAAAGGCGACGCGTTGGCCGGGAAACGCTTCCCGGGCGGCGGCGACAGCCTGCTGCGCAGGAATGAAATGAGAAGTAGGCTGTTGATTTTGGTAAGGCGTCAGCAGGGCCTGTATAGACGTAGTCTGCCAGTGAGTATATAAAGGGGAGGCCAGCGTATGTAAAACGCCGGTTCCCGTCATCACTACGGCCCATACCAAAGCCACCATGCTCAGCAGCTTGTGAAGATCGGCGTATTTTTGACGCGGCGAGCCCTCGGCGCGAATGGCGCCAAAGGCGGTAAAACGCATCAGCGGCTTGTAGATGATGCTGCCGGATACCAAGGCCAGTAGGAATAAAAGACCCATAAAGCCGAGAAACAACTGTCCGGGCAAACCGGCAAATAGATCGGCATGTAAACGGAAGAGCCAGGTTAATGCGGTCTTGCCCGGCGACTCGGTTTCCGAGGTCGTGATGACTTCGCCCGAGTAAGCGTTCAGGGTAACCCACGGATTTTCACCGTTGCTTGGTGAAGCCAGTCCGACGAAAACTTCCGGCTTTTCGTAATCAATACCGACCCAGAGCGGCTTATAGGCCGGATACTTAGCTGCAGCGGCTGCAACAAGCGTGTCCGGATCTTTGTAAAGAGAAGGCTGGGCCGCCAAATGCGGCCGGCCGTACAACGCGTCTTCCAGCTCATCGTGGAAAATGAGCGGCAGCCCGGTGATGCAAAGCATGAGCATGACAAGGGCGCAAATCAGGCTGGACCATTTATGGATGGAATACCAGTACCGCATGAAACCCTCCTATTATCTATCGCATGATCGCAAAATTTTTGAAGCTGGCAGAAGTGCTTTCAATTCTCACCAGCGGTGCGTGGCTGTCAGCAGCACAGTCCGGCCTTCGCCGGCATAGCCGTTGCCGACATCATAAAACTTATCAAACAGATTGCGGACGTTCAGTGCCAGCCGCCATTCGTCCAGGTCATAGTGGACCATAGCATCGGTCACTACCACTCCCGGATGCTTGGCGGTGTTGGCGCTATTATAACGGGAACCAATATAGCGCACCCCGCCGCCAAAACCTAGCCCTTTCGCCTTGCCTTCCTGTATCGTGTAATCGGTCCAGAACGCGGCGACATGCCTGGCAACTCCTGCGGTGTGTTTGCCAATGTCTGTTGCCACCGTACTCTTCGTTGTTTTATTATCCAGCAAGGTATAGGCGGCAATAATATTAAGACCCTTAACCGGTGTCAGATTGGCTTCCAGTTCCAGCCCTTTTGATGTTACCTCTCCGGTTTGTACATTGTACTCAGGCTGGCTGGGAAAGGTTTCGTTCAGCGGATCGGCGGTCAGGACATTTTGCTGGCGCAGGTCAAATACGGCGGCGGTAAACCGGGCATTGCCCCCGGTTGGTTCGTACTGAACGCCAAGCTCGTGCTGGGTTCCGGTGGTCGGCACAAAAGCCTTGCCGTACCGGTCAGCGCCGGATTGCGGCTCGAAGGATTCCGTATAACTGATATAAGGAGACAGCTCGTCGGTGGCATGATAGACGATGCCGGCCCGGCCGGTATTGGCCGTCTGCTTGATGCTCTCACTGTCCCTGTCATCTTCATACCAGTCCCGGCGGCCGCCCGCCAAAAATACCCAACGGTTTCCCAATTTCGCCTGATCCTGTAGATATAAACCGCGCTGCCGCATATGGGACAATTGAGAATAAAAGGGAACATCCGGCGTGGGTACCGCCTGGCCATAATTCAAGCTCACTAAATCAAGGCTGGGGCCAGGGCCGGTTAGCCAGCGGGAATCAAAGTTGCGCCGCTGGTAATCAAAACCCAGTAAAGTTGTATGCGACCATGCCCCGTTTGACCATTTGGCCTGAAAATGGGTATCAATGGTATCGGCGCTCAAGGTTTCCGGCATTGCATATGCCTTGCGGTCTAAGGTACGGCCATCGCTGCTAAGTCCGCTGTCTCCTATGTCCAGATATTGATACTGTATGTCAATATCGGAGTGGCGGGCAGTCTGCGTTACTGACCATACATTGTTGAACTGATGCTCAAAAATATAGCCGATCTGTTTCTGCTCCCGTTCGAAACGGTCATAATCCGGTTCACCGATAAATATTGTACTGGGATATCCGTACAGTGGATGATCGGATGAAAAAATTTGCCGAGTGCCTGTAGAGGAGCCTTTAACATCATTTTTCTGGTAAGTGGCTAAGATGGTCAATTTCGTGTCATCATCCGGCTTCCACGTTAGCGCTGGAGCAATAAAAACACTTTTGCCGCTGCTATAGTCCTGCTCAAGATCCTGTTCCTGGGTCCGGGCTGTCAGACGAAACAGCAGTTGGCCGTCCGCACGTGCCGTCCCGCCGATGTCCAGGGCGATACTTTTAGTAGCATTATTGCCGACCTGAATTTGAATTTCATGCAGTTCCTGCTCCGTTGGCTGCTTGGTAACCTGATTAAACAGACCGCCGGGAGCGTTGGCGCCATAAAGAATAGAAGCCGGCCCCCGCAGGATTTCAATCCGGTCAAAAGCATAGGTGTCGGTACTGACGGTGGCAAACGACCCGACCGGATTTCGCAGGCCGTCGGTAAAGGTCGAATAGTTGCCGCTGCTAAGCCCCCGGATGAGTGCATAGCTGTAGCCGCGAGCGTCTTTGCCGTATGTGGTGGAAGTGATGCCCGGCGTATAGGCGATGGCTTCATCCAAATTTTGTACGGCGCGGGCTTCCATCTGTTTCTGGGTAACTACGCTGATGGACTGAGCCGTTTCGTTGAGCGGCGTATCGGTCTTGGTAGAAATAGAGCTGCGTTTGGCAACATAGCCGGTGTCTTTTGCGGCTGTGACCTCCACATCTTCCAGAACATATTCCCCCTGCGCCGCATCATCGGCTGCGGCTGCTTCCCGGGCGGCTTCTTCGGACGGGGGCTGCCCCGCTTCTTCGGCGGCGTAAACGGGATATTGCCAAAAAAGACTGCTGCCGATCAGGGCATACAGCAGTCTTTTTTTGGCCGGGCTTAATGTTTTTTTCATCCGTTCCCTTACACTCCTTTACGATATAGGGTCCCTGGTTCATGCCGAAAAGCCTGCTTTTCCCGGCGCAATAGCAATGGCTGGGCGGCAAAACGGTACTGAACGCACGTAACTTCCCTCTGATGTTCCCTGCCTGGGAATCGCTACGGATTCAGCTTGTTCTGATATAAAACAAAGTATATATGATAATGATAATCAGTGTCAATTGATTTCTTCCAAATTTTAAAAGAAACGCGGGGCCATGCTGCTCCTTGGTTTATACGCAAAAAAGCGCCTCATGCCAGGCCTGTCGCTCGCAGATGCTTCAGATATTGAGCAGAGATATATTAAACGGGAAAATCGGTCACCCCAAATAAGCTTGTAAAAAACCGGGAATATTCCCGGTTTTTTATTTGTTACGATCATCATTTCGTCATATTTATTTGGTACAATCGGTATCACGGGGAGACAAGCCTGGGGAGGCGGTAAAGAATTGCAACAACATTTCTTGCTAAAGGTGATCATGCTTATATCGCTGGTGCTGATTGGCAGCGGTATGGCGCCGGTGAGTGCAGAGACGGCAGTGATCCGGCGGGGTGACAGCGGTCCGGACGTGGTTATGCTGCAAAAGCGGCTCAGCAATCTCGGCTATGCTGCCGGGACGACTGACGGCCTATTTGGCAGGCAGACGGAAGCAGCGGTTAAGGCTTTTCAGGCCGCTAACGGGCTCTACCCAGACGGAATTGTTGGTGATGGTACCTGGAGTGCGCTGCGCTCCGATGATATAGTGGCAAGTCGCGGCTTAGGCGGCAGCGCCGATGTCGGACAGATTCTCTTTGCAGCGAAGCAATATCAGGGAGTGCCTTATCTTTGGGGCGGCAGTGCTCCCGATGGATTTGATTGTTCAGGTTTTACCCAGTATGTGTTCGCACTGCATGGGATTCGCCTGCCCCGTACTGCCGACCTGCAGTTTGAAGTCGGCCTGCCGGTGCGCTATGACCAACTGCGGCCAGGTGATTTGGTGTTTTTTACCACATATGCGCCCGGGGCGTCTCATAACGGCATTTATCTCGGAGACAAAAAATTTGTCAGTGCTACTTCCAGCCGGGGGGTTGCTATTGACCGGATGAACAGTTCCTATTGGGAACCCCGTTATATTGGGGCACGACGGATAGTACGATAAATACGAGTACGAAACTGACTTAATAGAGGCGGTAAAGCTCCGTATCCGGATCCGCGAAACCGTCTCGCCGGATATTCCGGACAGTAAAACAGCAGCATGATACACGGAACCCGCCGGGATTGCTGTGCACCTCCGGCGGGTTCCGTCTTGTGCCCCAGACAGGGGCGCATTTTTGTTATTTGGGTTTTCTATTGCGTAACATCATAGATATGTATTTTATTTTTCCCGGAAAGTTATCTATACTGTATAGGATATAATTTGCAGATTTTTCCGAAGAGATAGCGTTCCCCAAAAGCATATAATCCAAATCTGCTGTTTACTTCGCTCTTAGAGCTTTGACGATGGCCGGAGAGCCACTATGGAGAAACAGTTAGTGGAAATAAAAATTCTAAAGCGGAGGTTAATATTGTATGAGCTTTAAACACAGTATTCAATTTCGCCTCACGAGTCTTATCGGCGCACTTATTTTCGTTACTTTGCTGATTGTATCAGGGAGTAGTTTTTATGTTTCCAATACCCATTTAACCGCTAGCCAGAATAAACTGGAGGATGCTATTGCGGACGGCGCAATTACGAATATCCAAAAACAAATCGATACCGCCATTACACAGCTAGAAGGAATCAGCCGCTTTGACCAGGTGAGAAGCGGTGACTTAGCCAGAATACAGCCGGTTTTAAAAGAGGCATTGGATCATTTCAGCAATTTTAATAATATTTATTTTGCCCGGGCGGACGGAAACGGGATCAATGCCAGAGGCAATGCGCTCAATGTCAGTGACCGGGAGTATTTCAAAAAAGTTGTAGCTTTACAGGCGAGCTATGTTTCAGATATTTTCTTTTCCGATACCCTTAATAAACAGGCAGTCACATTTTGCGTTCCTGTTTTCCGGGGCAGACAGCTTATCGGGGCTGTATTCGGCACTTATGCACTGGACCATATGGATGCGCTTATAAACGGGATTACCTTTAAAGAGAAGGGCTATGGTGTACTGATAGAAGGCAGCGGCCAATATATTATTCATCCCAGGAATCCCGAACGCAATGGCAACATGAATATCCGAACAGGTGAAATCTCGGCTGAATTGCAGCGCAAGGCAGGAACGGCTCCCAAGCTTGCCGCCGAATTCGTAAACGGATTTCAAGAGGCAGCTGATAAAAACATAAAGATGCATGTACAATATTCGTCGCTTAGCAGCGGTGAAGAACAGTTTGGGTTATTTGCCCCTATAGATCTGCCGGGCGGTCAGCGTTGGGTATTGCTCTTGACAACAACCGCAGCCGATGCCAAAAGTGAAATGAACACTTTCACCAGGCTTCTTCTGGGGTTATCTGTAAGCGCCTTGGCGGCTGGCCTTATTCTAACCTTCTTTTTCGGTAGATCTTTTGTCAAGCCTATCGTGAAAATCAATCAAGTCGCACAAACGATTGCCGGCGGTAATTTGAAGAGGATTGAAAGAACGATTGATGATAAGGGTGAAATCGGCCAATTAGCGGACAGTATTATTTTAATGAATGTAAATCTGCGTAATTTAGTCGGTAATGTTCAGTCGCAATCCTCACAGCTTGCCGCTGCCAGCGAAGAACTAACCGCCGGCGCGCAGCAATCCGCCGAGGCAGCCAGCCAGGTGGCAAATTCTATCGCACAGATCGCCCAGAACACTGATCATCAAGCGGTTAGCGCCAATCAGATCATGAAGATTGCCGAGCGTATACAAGAAGAGGTTGATCAGGGCGCTGCGATTGCAGACCGCGTATCGCAGGCGGCAATGGATACATCCAAAGCTGCCGAGGAAGGGCGCAGCGTAGTTGCCACTTCCTTGACGAAAATGCAGGAAATTGGCCAAAATACAGCTGTAACCCAGGGATTGATTGCTGACTTAAGTAAAAGCTCACGATATATTAGCGAAATGATTCAGCTCATTTCCGCGATCGCAGGACAAACCAATCTCCTTGCTTTAAATGCCGCTATTGAAGCGGCGAGGGCGGGTGAACAGGGACGCGGCTTTGCGGTAGTCGCCGAGGAAGTCAGAAAACTGGCGGCGGAATCGAATGCGGCAGCCCAGAAAATTGCCGTATTAGTGGCAGAAAATGAAAGCAACCTCACACAAGTGGTTGCAGCAACGACGGCTGGCGCGGAAGGCATTGACGCGGGCATCGCTTTATCCAACCAAACCGGGGAAGCTTTTGAGGCGATTGTTGCGGCTGTGCTTGGCCTCTCAACGCAAATCAAAGATGTGTCTGCGGCTATGCAAACCGTTGCCGACGGTAATAAAACCTTAACAGAATCGATCAAGGAAATTGATGCAACCAGTCAAACGGTTGCAGGCGAAGCTGAGACAGTTTCAGCTGCAACGGAAGAACAATCGGCTTCAATGCAGCAAATTTCTTCATCCAGTCAAAGTCTGGCTGCGCTGGCGAATGAACTGCAAGCGGCTGTTGCTAAATTTCAGGTTTAAGATAGTCTTTATTTTCTAGTGCTCGATCATCCGTTAAGGATGAGGCTGCTCGTTTGGGTTATATCCGGCGGTACGTGAAAATAAGACTGCGTTTAGGCTTTATCGCCGTTTTTATTGTGGGGAAGAAAAGAAACAGGGCGATTTGTCCCGCATCGCTGCGGACAAGTCGCCTGTTTTAATTATCGGATTAAGCGTGGAGCGCGCGCTTTTTGCGCTCTGGGGAGCAAGGCGCCTGTCCCATGCCTCTTGTTGCACACTACACGGATAAAAGGATTTACAATACGATGAACCATACCAGTAATAGAGTGCCGGTCAACAAGGTAATAGGCTTCATGGCGGAAAGGAAATCTCCTTTATAATAATCTAAAGAGACTAAAAGGCACAAATGCGCAGGCGAAAGCATTTGCCCGGCAAACCCGGCCACAAAAGCCGCTGCGGCTATATTGACATTCCCCTTGGAAATTGCGGCAACCAGGGGGAATGTGATGGCTACAAAGCCTTGACCGGTGCCTACGAGGATCCCCACCAGAAAAGCAATCAAACCAATGACAATCATAAGCGGAATGCCGGAATTCTGTAATACATGGGCAACCTCAGCGATAATCCCTGAATGTGTCAAAATCTGCTGAAAAAATAAGATGCAGATTATACCCCACAGCAGCTTTTTATCCAATGCATGTTTCAGCATCGAAAAAATTCCATCCGGCGTTTGCCGCAGCAGCAAAATCATCCCCGCTACCGCCACCAGCATAGACAAAGCCGGCCCGAATCCAAACGCCACGACCAAAATGAAATTGACAAGGATCGGTCCTGTTGCCATGGCTATAGCCCCGATGCCGCTTCGTTTCGACTGCGCGGCGATGTGTGAAACCCGGGCTTCTTCCTGCCTTTTTAGCGGTGCAATGTAATAAAGCCATCCGACTATAAGGCAAAAAACCGGAACCCAAAGCATATGGACAATCAGGACGCCTACCGGGATTTGTACAATTTGAGCAGCTAACAGCAGTGCAGGCATAATGGGATTAACGCACTCAAACAAATGACGAAACCAGTAGTTGATCCCGGCTTTTTGCTCCGGTGAAACAGCGTATTGCCTGGCGGCCGCCTCGACTAATGGCGCAGAAAATACGGCGCCGCCGAGAGATGGTAAAAAACCGAGAAAAGCAGGCATTAATGCCAATAAGACCTTGTCGCTCTTCAGCAAGACACGGGCAGCCTCCATTAGGCCGTCGATAATGCCATGCGTCCTAAGCTGGTATTCTACGCACATGACCAGGTAAAGAGCAAACAGGATTTCCCACGTGCTCCCGCTTAAGAGCAGTCCTTTTACCGCCAATTGCAATGTTGTTATCTGAGGGGAGCACATAATAAACAACAAGCCTGCGCCCGCCAGCATGGAATTGCCAATGCCGAATTTTCTGTGCAATAAAACCACGACTAACACTAAGGTCACGAACACCTTGATGACAGAAATCATATCCGATCAAGTCTCCTTATTTTCTCATATATTGATCGCCGGCATTGTTTCTGCTTTCCTCGCCCGCGGACTGCCCCGGCAGCAAGATGCAAAAAGAATCAAGCGACTTGATCAAACACTTCCTAAAATGGGATAATGCCCAAAACGAGTGCGGTGACCAGCATGACCACGGATGTCCCGATCGAGGGCAGCAGCGCGCTGCGCGTTAAGTCATCCAGAGTGGCTCCCGTTAAGCCCAGCAAGACATAAGTGGATGACACGAGCGGACTTAAGAGATGGCATCCCTGAGCCACTAATGATGCGCGGGCGATCTCCGCGGCGCTGATATCAAAATTGGTTGCATATTTTGCCAGCAGCGGCACAATGCCGAAATAGAAGGCGTCATTGGTTAAAAAGTAGTCAAAAGGCAGACTTGACAAGGCTGTAATCAATGCAATGCGGGAGCCAAATTCAGGGGGGATGGATTGAGTCAATGTATTTGCCATAGCATCGATTATTTTGGTTTCCCCCATAATGCCGGAAAAGATGCCAGCCCCCAACACCATCGCAACATTAAGCATGATGTTTTGCCCGTAATGACAGATTCGATCCTGCTGCACCTTAATGTTAGTGCCGTAATTTATGACTGACGCTAAGGCTGTTCCAATCATGAACAGGACATTCAGCGGCATCAGTTCAACAACCAGGGCTGCCATCAAAACGACAGTCATGATCACATTGACCCAGAATAAATGAGGCCGTTTCAGCTTTTGCGCTTCCTCGTCCATTTCAGCTTCAGCGGAGGCGAGGGCATCAAACTGCGCTGTATTGGCGTTTGAAGCGGTTATCCCCAACCGCTTCCGTTCTTGTATCCCCAAACGATAAGACCACAGAAGCACCCATGCAGCCCCGGCAATCATACAGGGAATCAGAGGAATAAATACATCAGACGCCTCCAGCTGCAATGCACTCATGACCCTTCCTGTAGGCCCTCCCCAGGGTACGATATTCATAACGCCCACAACCATAACCGCTACAGTGGGTAAAATGATCGGTCTAATCCCCAGCCGTTTATGCACAGCCATCATAGCAGTCGTAGTAATGATATAGGTTGTCGGTCCGTCACCATCCAGCGAAACCAGTCCTGCCAGAATTGTGGTGCCAACAATGACTTTCACCGGATCTCCTTTCACTGTCTGTAAAATTTTCTTCATGAGCGGGTCAAACATTCCCGCGTCAATCATAATTGAAAAATAGAACATCGCAAAGGCAATCATCACTGCTGTCGGCGCCACGCTCTTAATCCCGTTCAGCGCCATTTTGCCGACAGACGGCCCAAATCCAAGTCCTACTGCAACAATGATCGGAATCAGTATAAGAGCATTCATTGCGGTGATTCGTTTTGTCATCAGTAAATACATAAATACAATAATCATGGAAAAACCAACAACGGCTAATAAGGACATAATCATTCTCCTCATCCAATTTTTCGTTTGGAAATTAATTTTTGGGGCGCTGTCAATACAGACCGAAGCCAAATCGATCGAAACAGCCTTTTGCCGCGGCCTTGCCTGCCAAACCGGCAAATTGCCGGGCCAGTTCCGGCATGGTGGTTGTTGTCATGACTCCGGCCGTATATGTCGTGACTTTTTGTAATTCGGACGGCAGCATGCCAACCAGTGTTACGCCTTTGACAGGGATGATTTCTGTTGCCTGCTGAACACCAATTTCAGCACTGCCCGCGGCCACTGCTTCCATCACGGAATAACCGCCGGACAAACAGTGGCTTTTGGTTTGAACAGCCGTTTGTATTCCCAGTCTTTCCAGGACATTGGCAAAATGTATCCCGCTGGAGGCTCCTTTGCGCGGATCAGCGTATACGATAGACTTGGCGTTAAGCAACACTTGGCGGAAGGACTCCGTGGTTGAAATATCCGGGATGGGTTGTCCTTCCCGCACGGCAATACCGACTCCGACTCGGCCGATTCCAATGATCGTATCGGGCATGATTGTCCCTTGCTGCCTCAGCTTTTGCAGGGACTGATCCGTCAGTACAACAATATCCGCTGTCTCTCCGCCATGAATTTTCTCTACAATACTCCCTGCCGGCGCGAAAGTGACCTGAATTTGACTGCCCGTTTCCTGTAAAAAAATTTCCATCAGATAGCCGATAGCTGCCTGAGCCGCTCCCGCGCTCAGCACGGTAAGAGCTCTCCCGGAATCAGGGGCTATCGTTCCAGGCATTTTTGCCATCCTTCAACCCCCCCTTTCATTAAAGTCTGTTATATCGATTCAGTTTTGGGATTTGCTAATTTTTCAGAAACATAAGGAATCAATCCGCCTAAACGAATATATTCAACGAGAAATGCCGGGGGCTTTACAAACCGGTATTCTTTTCCCGTAGCCAGGTTTGTGACGATTCCTTCCTCAAGATTTATTTCCGCCAGATCCATCTCGGTTGATTCCTCCACAAATTGGGGGCAGACAATGGCCGGAACCCCGACATTATAACAATTGCGGTAAAAAATACGGGCAAAAGATTTGGCAATGACTGCGCTTACGCCAGCCCATTTCAAAGCCTGCGGCGCTTGCTCACGGCTCGAGCCGTAACCGATATTGAAACCCGCAGCAACAATATCGCCCTGCTGAACTTTTTTGGCAAACTCAGGGTCGGCCCCTGCCAGGCAATTTGCCGCCAACTCGTTTGGCTTTACCTGCGTCATAAAGCGCGACGGCAATATGTGATCCGTACTGATATTGTCGCCGAATTTCCATATCCGTCCAACAGGAGTCTGCTTTTGAACGCTCATCTTATTTTCCCCCCAGCATTTCTCTCGGATCGGTAATTGCACCAGCCACAGCAGAGGCGGCGACCGTCAATGCACTTGCCAGGTAAATTTGTCCTCCGGGGCCCATACGCCCGTCCATATTTCTGGTAGTCGTAGAAATACAGACATCCCCAGGAGCCAGGCATCCCACTTCATATCCTGCACAAGTACCGCAAGTTGGCGAATTAATAATGGCGCCTGCTTTGACAAGCCTCTCGATGATCCCATCGCGGGCCGCCTGTTCAACGACCCGGGACGTATTAGGCACTATAATAAAACGCACATCCTTATGAACCTTTTTTCCGTCTAATATTTGAGCAGCCTGAACTAAATCGTGATAAAAGGCGCCGGAACAAGACCCCAGGGTTGCCTGATGTATCGGCGTCCCGCTGACTTCAGCAACCTCTGCGCCGTTAGTGGGCAAGCTTGGCCGCGCGACAAAAGGCTGCAGTTCGGATACATCATAGGACTTCTCTGCGGCATAAATTGCGTCTGCATCCGGTTGCCAAAGTTGATCCCCGTCTCTTTGACCGCCAATCTTGCCAAAAGTTTTCGCATCGCATGAAACAAAAACATTTTTTGTCCCCATCTCCAATCCCATGATCGCAATGGCCATCCGTTCCTCCACGGACAAAGCTTTCATAACCGGACCGCCTAATTCCACAGCCATATAGTTTAACCCGTGGGGGCCGAACTGACTTAATATGAAGAGGGAAATATCCTTGGCCGTTACACCGGGGCGCAATGTGCCAGTCAATGTTATTTTGACGGTTTCAGGAACCTGCAGCCATATTTTGCCGCTGGCAAGCACTGCCGCCATTTCCGTTGAGCCGATTCCCGTAGCAAAGCACCCTAAAGAACCCAAACCGACTGTATGCGAATCTGTCCCAACGACAACATTGCCAGGTCTGGCTAAGCCTTCCTCTGCTACCACCGGGTGCATTATGCCGCGCCCTAAGGGGAAGATATTTGTGCCGTACTGTGCGGCAAACCGCTTTATATCCTGATAATGTTCAGCCGCACGGAAACTGGTGGCAGGTGAATGGTGATCAAGGGAAAACCAAACCTTATCCGGGTCCCATACTTTGGCATTGGGAATATCGGCGAATTGTTTAATCATGATAGGACCATTATTATCATGGATAATGGCTAAATCAACCGCAACGTCGACAATCTGTCCCACTGCCGGGTCTTTACAATTGGATTTGCAACTTAAGATTTTTTGAACAATTGTTTGTCCCATATTTTTTCTCCTTTTCACAATAATCTAAATCCTCGTGCTAGCAGTCTCATCCTATCACCGTTTTTTTACTTTTTAAAATACTTAAAAAATATAATGCCATTTCGAATCAATATAACGAAGCCACTGCTCTATCCGCAGTCTTTTTTTTAGAATCGGACGGCTGGTATGCCAAAAGTCATAAAAGTACAATGTTAAAGTCATACTAAAAATATGGTATGATGAGCAGAAAGCAAGTAGGGGTGTAGCATATCAATGGAACTGCGTCATCTTGAATATTTTAAGGAAGTATGCCGATCCGGCAGTTTTACCAAAGCCGCTTCGAACCTGTATGTCGCACAGCCGGTTGTAACTAATGCGATATTAAAACTGGAAGCAGAGCTGAACGTTCGTTTGCTGCATCGTTCCAATAAATCAGTAACACTGACAAATGAGGGGCAGCTTTTTTTAACAAGGATTGAGTCCCTGCTTGAGTTGGCTGATGATATTCATAAGGAAATGCGAGATTGCAACAGTCACAATTCCGGTTCACTGCGGCTTGGCATACCCCCCCAGATCGGTAATCGTCTTTTCCCGTATGTTTTTATCCATTTTAACAAAAGGTATCCCGATTTAAATCTCATTGTTACAGAAGAGAATTCTTCATGCATTATTTCCATGGTGGCAAAGGGCGAATTGGAGGTCGGCATTGTCGTGCTGCCGGAAACGCCTCTGGAGAATGTGCAGAGTCAGACTCTTTTTCAGCAGCAGATTGTACTGTGTGTCGGAACAGGACATCCTCTGCGCGGACGGGAAACAGTTGCTTTATCCGAACTGCGCAATGAAAAATTTATCATGCGTAAACCAGGCTCTCTTCAAAGAGATATTATGATCCAGCGATGTCAAGCCTGTGGATTCACCCCAAACATCATTTTTTCATCCAGTCAAATTCAAACAATTCGCACTCTTGTCGCACATAACGTAGGGATTTCCTTTCTTATGCAGATGATCGTGCTTGACGAACGGAAAATTCGGCCGATTTCACTGAAAGATCCTATTTTATTAAATATTGGTGTGGTTTGGAAAAAGGATAAATATATTTCTAAGGCTGCTCAAGCCTTTATTGATTTTGTGTGTACAACATGGAAACCCGCCTGAAGCATTCTGTTCCATGCGGGTTCCTCTTGGCGTGCTGATCTCTATTTTTTCTCGCTGGCGGCCCTAATAGGTAGTGCTTTTAAACTGTCATGAATAAGGGATAGGTTAGATCGCTTCGCAGAGTCATTCGCTCGCGGGGCTTTTTTGTGTTTGTTTTTAGTTAACTACAATCAAACGGTTGTGATGTACCGTATGAAAAAGCTGTTAGAATTTGTTGAAAATAAGTTATATTATGAAATTAGGTAAAAATCCGGATTTTACAGAAAAAAGATAATTAGAAACGGGGGAAACAGCAAACAAAGAAACGAAAATCAAACAGAACTTACAAAAAAGCCACATCGATTCTTTTGTTCATATTGTGTCTCCGTATTTTGCAGTTATGAATTACAATTAAATGATTGTGATACCCTGCTGCCCAGATTGTGCAACAAAAATACACATGGGGAGTGGCAAAAATGACAAATAAAGCGGTGGAAAATCAAAAAACAAAATTAGAGCAGATTTTGTTTGGTATCGAAAAAGTTGGCAACAAGATTCCGGACCCGATGATGCTGTTTGTCTATCTAAGCATTATAACAATTATCGCCTCGGCAGTATTAGCCTATTTCGATTGGTCGGCCATTAATCCGGTAACGAAAAAGGCAGTAACCGTGTACAATCTGGCTTCTAAGGATGGCTTGCTGAAAATGCTGACATCGGCAATTCATAACTTTGTGACAATGCCGGCGCTGGGTATGGTACTGACCTGTATGTTAGGTGTCGGCGTAGCCAATGAATCAGGGCTTTTCCTGGTAGGCCTCCGTGGAATGGTGGAGCGTTCAAAAGGGTCCGATCTGAAAATTATTGTTATTTTCGTTATCGCCTGTGTGCTATCCCATATTACCGGCGGCACAGGATTTGTCGTTATGCCGCCGCTGGGAGCGCTGATTTTTACGGCAATGGGACGCAATCCATTAGCGGGGCTAATGTGCGCCTATGCTTCCGTTACCGGTGCGTTCGCCTGTAATGTCGTCGTAACTTCTATGGATGTTATTACCGTCAGCTTTACCGAAGCAGCGGCAAAAATGGTCATCCCGGATATTACGCTCTCGCCGGCAATTGGTTATTATTACTCTTTAGCCACAGTCATTCCCGTAACAATTGCCGCAGTTTTAATTACCACTCATGTTGTGGAACCCCGGCTGGGGAAATATACCGGGAAGGGAATTGCCGACGGCGGAGGGGGTAATAGGGTAATTTCTGAACTGGACTATAAGGCTTTGAAATATGCTCTATGGTCTATGGTTATTTTCGTGGGAATTGTCTGTGCCGGAATCATCCCGGAGCACGGTATTTTAAAAGATCCCGCCACAGGGTCGGCTTTGACGGGAAAAGCCCCACTGATGACAAGTCTGGCGTTTCTTATTGCCCTCATGTTTTTCATCCCCGGCGTTGTCTTTGGTAAAGTATCCGGAAAGTTTAAAGACTGTCGTGACGTTGCCAGGGCAATGGGAAAAGCAATGGCGGATATGGGAACCTATATTGCGATCATTTTTGTCATTGCCCAGTTTCTAAAGTATTTTGATTGGTCCAACCTCGGGATCATCATTGCAATTAAAGGCGCTGAAATACTGCAAAACTCGGGATTCCCCATTTCGATCGTCGTTATACTGTTTGTTCTGATGTGCAGCTTTCTGAATCTGTTTATTGGCAGTGCATCGACCAAGTGGGCGATTTTATCCGCCGTATTCGTCCCGATGTTTATGTTTTTGGGATACCACCCGGCTTTGCCGCAAATGGCGTACTTAATTGGCGATGCCGTCACGAATCCGATCTGCCCGACCGATGCGTATTTCAGCATGTTGCTTGTATTGGCGCAAAAGTATGATCCGGAAGCTGGCATCGGTACATTACTGGCAAATATGATGCCATACGCCATTACGTATTTAATTATTATGACGGCTATATTAATGGTTTGGTTCTTCCTGGGACTGCCGTTGGGACCGGGAGCTCCGCTGCATATCTGATTTCGGGGAGGAATCCATGATGAATAAAGAAGCTGGCCCGTTCATAAACGCCCGTATAGAAAAGCTGCGGCTTGCTATGGGGGAAAAAAATATTGATACCGCTATCATCGCACGTCCGGAAAATGTTTTCTATTTTAGTAACTTTAATCCGATTATTAACAGCCATCCGGCTTATGTGATCATCAGCCTTAAGCAAGACGCCTGCCTTTTAGTGCATTGCATCCGCAATGATCATGCCCGCATGGAAGGCTCCGTCGAAAATGTTCAACTGTATGGCAAGTGGGGAGCTAATGTCGCCTTGGCTATGCACGATATAGATGCCATAGCGGCATTGCTGGGGGACAGTCCCATCCGCCTTGGCGTCGAAGGGGATTATGCCAGCGTTAACTGGCTAAAAGCGGTGCATTCCAAACTTAACGCGGCGGACACCAGCGATATTGCCGGGGACATTGAAATGCTGAAAATCATAAAGGATGCCTATGAAATCGGCTGTATACGCAAATCTGCCGCATTGGTGGACTGTGGCGTCGAAACAGCGATTGGCTGTCTTGATGCCGGCGCCCATGAAGCGGCAGCCTGCACCGAAGGCCAGTATCGCATGCGGGAAATGTGGCATGAGCGCTTTCAAGACTATGAAGTCAGCGGTTTCGGCAGCTCAGAGGGGGCGCAAGTCGACTCCCTGGCGGTTTGGAGCATGGCCAATGAGCGGATTGCTTATGGCTGTGACTGTCCTCAGGCCTACTTTCCTGTAGCGGGAGATTTGGTCTTACCCATGTCATGGGCGAGAATCGGCGGATACGCGGCTGAGAACGAGCGGTCCGTAGCGGTAGGAGAGCTGGACGCGCTCCGGAACCGCGCTTACGACGCAATGCTGGGCGCCAGGGAAGCGTTGTTTGCTGTTTTGCGTCCGGGGACCCCTTTTGAGGAGTTGTATCTGGCAGCCATGAAGGTGTTTGAAGACGCTGGGTTTTCATCTATTCTGCCGGGACGCTGCGGCCATGGCATCGGCCTTTCGACACACGAATTTCCTTCATTAACGAGCGGCAACAAAATCCGGTTAAAGCCCGGCATGGTTTTCACTGTAGAACCGGGTCTGATGACCAAAGACTGGGGCGGCGTACGCCACTCTGACACTGTGCTGGTGACGGAGGCGGGGTACGAGTTGCTTACCCAATCCCGCCGGGACAAAATCACGATCAAACAATGCGCCTATCGATAAGGAGAATAAGCCATGAATAAAAAAGAACGTATCCGGGCGGCGGTAACCGGCGAAAAACCGGACTGCCTTCCTTATTCCTTCTGGAGCCACCTGCCCGACGTTGACCTGGACCCGGCAGCCTTAGCGGAAGAAACCTACCGGTTTTATAAAACCTATGATATCGATTTTATCAAGACAATGAACAACGGTATGTACGCCATTGAGGACTACGGCTGCGAGATTGACTTTTCCGAAATAAAAAAAGGCGGGGTAGCCAGGCTCGTAAGGACCCCCGTCCAGTCCGCCGCCGACTGGGAAGAGCTTTCGGTCTGCCCCGTCACGCAAGGCACTCTTGCCCGGGAACTCACTTCCCTCAAGCTGCTGCTGGAAAAAGTACGCCAGGAAAATGTCCCGGTGCTGTTCACCGTTTTCAGCCCTATCACCATCGCTGATAAACTCTCAGGCAAGCAGCTTTTCCGCCACATTGCCGAGGGGCACGGCGCTGCAGTCCACAAGGCTCTGAAGGTCATAGCCGAGACCACGGCCAACCTCGCCCGGGAGGCCATCCGCCTCGGCGCCGACGGCATCTTCCTGGCCTCGCAGCTTAGCACCTATAACGCTATGCACCCCAGTGACTATATGGAATACGGCAAGCCTTACGACCTGACTGTCTTTGAAGGGGCTGAGGCCGGCTGGTTCAACACCATTCACGCCCATGGCGACAACATCATGCTGGAAGTGCTGCGCGACTACCCGGTAGCCGCTTTTAACTGGCATGCCTGGGAAACGCTGCCCGCCCTCGATGAGGCCCGTGTGCTGACCGGCAAGTGCCTGATGGGGGGCTTGCAACGGATGGACATTACCAACAAAAAGAAGAACGAAGTGCAGCATCAGATATTTAAATGCCTCCAGATGCTCGGCGGACGGAATCACATTCTGACACCCGGCTGCGTTATCCGCTATCCGCTTGATAACGAAATGCTCGCTTTCGTGAAGCGCACCAAGGACTACGTCGAGGGCTGCATGAAATAGTCTATGCCTCGCTCCGGAAAATTTCCTTGGTTATGCGGATAAACTCTCGGGCGGACTGGGACAAATATTTGTGTTTCATGTAATTGAGGGCAATTACGTGGTGTTCCGGTTCGAGATCCAGCGGATAAATGGACACGTGCCGCAGCTTCTCGGCGTTTAACTGGATATTAAGCTTGTGCAGGAAAATGCGGGGACAGACGATGGCGCCCATGCCCTCTAAGCACAGAGCCACTAAGGTTGCAATGTTGACGGTTTCCACCACTACTCTTGGAGTAATGCCCGTTTTGCGGCAATAGCGCTCTAAAATTGCTCCCGCCCAAGTAGTGGCGCTGATGGTGACGAAAGGGCACTGGCGCAGTATTTCCCGGACCGGAGCCGCCGCCGTATTGCAAAGCTCCAGGCTTTTGCCCGGCAAGTACTTTTTCAATAGCGGATGCGGCACAACCAATACGGATGTTTCGTCCAGCAGCATTTCTGACTCAACATTGCTGGCGTTGGCAGGTTTAAAGCCGATGGTGAGGTCTACATTTCCGTTCAGGAGCGCATCTTCAAGCTGCTGAGACGTTCCCTCCACCAACTGGAGTTTGACCTGCGGAAACATACGGTGGAAAGGGGGAAGCACCATCGGCAATATTACCGTCCCCCGGGCATGGGTTACTCCTACAGAGAGATATCCGCTGCGAAAATCTTTAATATCCTGTAGTTCCAGTTCCGTTTCGTTTTTGGCGTCCAGTAACGAGCGGGCGCGCTTTACCAGGCTGAGTCCGGCAGAAGTCAACGTCATAGGGGGAGTTCGGTCAAACAGCGGAAGGCCAAAGTGCTCTTCCAGCTTGGCGATGTGATTGCTCAGTGACTGTTGCGAAATATAGAGGCGTTTCGCAGCTTTCGTGAAGTTCAGTTCCTCGGCAGCTATCAAAAAATATTCCAGGTTAAGAAAATTCACACGCAACCCCCTTTGCTACCTAACAGATAATAACATACGGCAAAGCCGTCGTATTTTTTAAAGGATGGTATTTATGAACCCAAAAACCTATCATAGTTTTCTTGCTATTCTCAAGAGCGAGCTAGTGGTGGCTCTCGGCTGCACCGAGCCGATCGCCATTGCCTACGCCGGCGCGAAGGCCCGCCAAGCGCTCGGCGCAATGCCGGACAAGTGCACCGTCTGCTGCAGCGGCAATATCGTCAAAAATGTAAAAGGCGTCACCGTGCCTAATTCCGGCGGCCTTAAGGGCATTGAGACGGCGGCCATCCTGGGCATAGTCGGCGGCGATCCCGATCGCGGGCTTACTGTACTGGAGACCGTTACCGAAGAGCATATCGCCAAAACCAAGGAACTGCGTGCGGCCGGCTTTTGCCGGTGTGAGCTGCAGGCGAATCTCGCCGGCCTTTATATTGCCGTTAAGTTATCGGCTGGCGAAGCCACTGCCGAAGTAGTAATCGCCGACTATCATACCAACATCGTCCGCATCGCCAAAAACGGCGAAGACCTGTTTGTCAAGGCGCGTCCCGCCTCTGCCCAGGATGAAAACGATTCGGACAAATCCCTGCTCAACGTTAAGGACATTCTCGCCTTTGCCGGCGAAGTGAAAATCGACGACGTGCGGGAGATTCTTTCCCGTCAGATCGAGTACAACAGCGCCATCTCCCGGGAAGGGCTGAGCCATCCCTACGGAGTGGAGGTTGGCCGCAGCCTGATGAGTGATTTTGATTCCAAAAGCGTCAAACTGCGGGCCAAGGCCGCCGCTGCCGCCGGTTCGGACGCCCGCATGAGCGGCTGTCCCCTTCCGGTGGTCATCAACTCAGGCAGCGGCAATCAAGGTATCACCGTCACCATGCCGGTCGTCGAGTACGCCAGGGAGTACGGCGCAAGCGAGGAAAAGCTTTACCGTGCGCTGGTTGTCAGCAACCTGATAGCCATCCACCAGAAAAAATATATTGGCAGCCTTTCCGCTTATTGCGGCGTTGTCAGCGCCGCCTGCGGCAGCGGCGCCGGCATTGCCTATCTGCTGGACTGCAGCTACGAGGAAATCTGCAACACCATTACCAACACCA
This sequence comes from Acetonema longum DSM 6540, assembly GCF_000219125.1. NCBI lineage: Bacteria > Bacillati > Bacillota > Negativicutes > Acetonemataceae > Acetonema > Acetonema longum. The sequence continues at coordinate 23,071 of NZ_AFGF01000024.1, read as the reverse complement.
TCGGCAACATTGGCGGCATGGTTTGTGACGGCGCCAAGCCTTCCTGCGCCGCCAAAATCGCCAGCGCCGTCGAGGCTGCGATCCTGGCCTTGCACCTCAGCCGCAAAAACCGGGTGTTTCAGCCCGGGGAAGGCCTGGTAAAGGAGGACGTCGAGCAGACGATCACCAGTATCGGCCGCATGGGCCGCGACGGTATGAAAGCCACTGATATAGAGATATTAAACATCATGTTGGAGAAATAACAGCCAAGTTTTTTATACATCATAGCATTTTTCATTTGCTTTATGAAGATGGGGCAGAGGTTTGAGTGTCTTGTGCAATTCATAGAGGACGCTAAGCGTTTCTTTTGGTGACGGCAAGGAGGATAGCATGAAAGTAAATAGCATTCAAACAAAATTTCTCATTATCTTAATTCCTCTTTATATCCTGTCAGTCGGCATATTATCCGGCATCAGCTACAGCATTTCCAGCCGGGCGCTGATAAGCAGCATGGATGAGGCCGCTATGGCGCTCGGCACGGATTATGCCAATCGAATCCAGTTTCAAGTGCGTGAAAGCCTGGTTCATCTTGAGGATCTTGCTGGCAGTCCGAGTATTAAAGCAGGCAAAGATAAAGATGAAATTATTCCGCTCATGGCGGAACTGCAAAAAAGGACGGGAACCTTTGATGTGATCTTTTTCATGTTCCCTGATGGCTCTGGCTGGCGCTCAGATGGCAGCGGCGGTATGTTTAACCGGGATTATCTTCAGAAGGCGGTCAATACTCAAAAATCGGTCATTTCCAATCCGTTGATTACAAAAACCACGGGAAAGCTGTCTGTAGCCATTGCTGTGCCGGTTATGAACAACGGTCAATTGACAGGAGTTATCGGCGGGGCAGTATCCCTCGAGACGTTGTCAAAAATGGTTCAAAACCTAAAATTTAAGGACAGCGGCGGCGGGTTTCTCGCTGAAGGTTCCGGACTGGTTATTGCCCATTCCAGGACTGAATTAACAGGGAAGCTAAACCTTACGGAAAAGAAAATCAATGAGGCTTTAAAGCTGCAAGAGCCGGAATTGGATGATAAGCTGATCGAAGGATTCAAAAGGGCGGTTGCAGAGGGGCAACAAGTTAAGGGCAGCTATATTTCCGTTGACGGTGTTGCAACTTTTGCGGTGTTTACGCCTGTGGAATTGCCGGGGAATGAGCGGTGGGTCATGATAGTCTCTGCTCCGGAAAGGGAAGTGATTCTGGAAGCAACGAACCTGGCGCGGATAACCCTTGCTGTATCGCTCGTGTTTATAATCGTGGCCGTTCTGGTTATCGTCATGTTAGGCAACCGCTTGGTACGGCCAATTCAAAGAATAAGAGACGCATGTTTGCTGCTGGCGGAAGGCGATCTTCGCGAACGCGAGTCAGGCATTCAGTCAAAAGATGAGATCGGCCAATTGGCACAGGGGTTTCGCACGATGCGGGATAATGTGCGTACACTGGTTTTAAAAGTGCAGACCCAAGTTGAACAAATCGCAGCAGCCAGTGAAGAACTGTCTGCCAACACCGAGCAATCGGAGAATGCATCCAAGCAGGTAGCCGCCACCATTGTGGAGGTGGCTCAAAGAACGGATAAGCAGCAAACTGACGTTGGCAATACCATGGCTATTGTTGAAGAGATGGCGGCAGGAATCCGCCAAGTGGTTGAAGGCAACAAAAATGTAGCCGGCGCCGCTGATGCGACCGTCAGAGTAACCCAGACCGGACTCGATGCTATTGAGCAGGCGGTCGCACAAATGACGAAGGTTGGGACTGGGACTGATCGTGTACAAAGTGCTATTGTCAACTTGTCGCAAGACTCCACTGAGATAGGTGAGATCGTCAACGTAATGAGCGGAATAGCTGAGCAAACAAATCTTTTGGCGCTAAACGCCGCGATTGAGGCTGCCCGGGCCGGAGAGGCCGGCCGGGGATTTGCCGTAGTGGCCGAAGAAGTTCGTCGCCTTGCCGAACAGTCGCAAGAGGCTGCCAAGAAGATTACCCTCCTGATCGGCGGCAACCAGAAGAATATAGCCGATACCGTAATCGTAATGGCCGCGGGAGCGGAGGACGTCCAGGCCGGGGTTGCAGTCGTAAATAAGGCGGGAGTGGCTTTCCGGGAAATATATGAAAAAGTAAATGAAGTTTCAGCGCAAATCCGGGATATTTCCGCCACAATTCAGCAAATGGCCGGCGGCAATCAGCAGATTGTGGACGCAGTAAGGAGAGTCGATATCGAAAGCAGGAATACCGGGGCACAAACCCAGACGGTGTCGGCAGCAACAGAAGAGCAGTTAGCGGCTATGGAAGAAATAGCGTCTTCCAGTCAAGCGCTGGCCAGGATGGCTGAGGAGTTACAAACGGCTGTTGAAAAGTTTAGGGTCTGAAGAAAAAGCATTAAATTTAGTATAGTTGGCTTTATGTATTCTAGACCGTATAGAGTCCAAAAGATGCTTATGGTCTAACAATTTCTCATAATCCACCAAAATCCGGATTGGCTGAGCGTAAACATGCTTGGCCATTTCTTTCGCCAAAAAATTCTAACCGCATCGCATTAATGAACAGCACCAACCTGCCCGATAATAGCTTCGCCGCTAAAAAACGGGGTATGGAGAGAGGCTGCCTTACCGGGACCAGGCCTATACCTTTTAAAAAGAGTCAAAGGGGCTTAAAATTCGTTTGCCGGCAGGAGTGGGACGCCGGTAAAGAGAAAATAAATCAAAGGTATGCCGGCCGTATCCCTTTGGAAAAAGAATATTCCTGCTATTCGCTTTGGCGATGAAGCGGGAGATCCGGAAACGGATGCTGAAACCTGATAAGTGCGGCATTCCCTGTTGGCTCAATGAGGTGAAAAATATTCTGTAAAGGGTGATAATGCGATGTCACAAAGCACGGAAACTGCTATTGCAAAGATTAGGGAAAAAACGCCGCGAATGGCAATTTGCTACGATTTTGATAAAACGTTATCCCCGGACGATATGCAGACTTTCACACTCATCCCTTCGCTTAGCATGGATACGAATGAGTTTTGGGCGGAGTCGAATCAACTGGCTGTTGATAATTTGATGGATAAAAATCTGGCCTGGATGTATCAAATGATTGTTAAATCAAAAGCGAGTCGCCGGCGCATTAGCCGGGATTATTTCCACGATATCGGTAAGGATATCAAATTATATAAAGGGGTTCCCGCCTGGTTTAAACGCATCAATGATTTTGGGAGCAAACAGGGCATAGAGGTTCAGCATTATATTATTTCGTCCGGTTTGAAGGAATTAGTTGAGGGGAGTACGATTGCTCCTGAATTTAAACGCATTTATGCCTCTTCATTTCTCTATTCGCCGGACGGTGTGGCGGAGTGGCCTGCGCAGGCTGTAAACTATACGAATAAAACTCAATTTATTTTTCGTATCGCTAAAGGTAAGTTTGAGGAGTGCGATGAAGGCGTTAATGACAGCATGACGGATGATGAGTTATATATTCCCTATGAAAATATTATTTACATAGGGGACAGCGCCACAGACATTCCCTGCATGCGCCTGGTCAAAAGCAAAGGCGGGTATTCGATTGGGGTGTATGATCCCGATAAGGACGACCGCGCCAAAGTATATTCGCTGCTGAATGACGGCCGCATCGACTATTTTGCTTCTGCTGATTATACTGCCAAAGGGACGCTGAACGATATTGTTTTTAACATTATCAACAATATTGCAACCAAAGAAAAATTAAGGACAGAGGCGGAAGTCCTCAGAGCCCGTTCAAGGCCTTATATCTTATACAAAAGCTTCCAAGCCATGATGGAGCAGAAACCTAAAATCATGAAAAGAGATCAAGAACTTTTAATGCAGCTCAAAAAAGAAGTGGAGGGGAATATCGAATCAATGTGAATTGCGCGATTGCAACAAGAGAACAACCATCTCTTCGATTTTTCCTCGATTCTTTATATTAAGCAGATAGGCGGTACGATATGAAAATTTCCAAGAAAGATGCATTGATATGGTTTGATTTTTTTTCACAATTGCCTGAGGAAGAACCAATTAATATAAAACACGAAGAAATCATTTACTCTACTTTTGCGCAAATTGAGGCAGCAATTGATCATAGAAATGATATGTTGATGTCGGAAATTAAAAACTTGAAAACGTTGCAAAATAGAACTTTTTTTGTGGGAAATGAAAGCAAATTCCCCAAAGGATGTCGTTCTTGTCTGTTGGGCACTGGTTTGAGTGCAATCAGGAAAACGAACAAATGTAATTTAAAGTGTAAGTTCTGTTATAATTATGGTGAACTCGAGGATATTCATCCAGTTGGGGAAGGTATGTGGGAAATTGGCGGCGCAAAATTTTACGAAAAGGATATTGATTTGCTTCTTTCCATTCACCAAAAACCCACTGGCATTTCCTACGTTTATTTAGAACCTTTTATGGAAATTGAAAAATATTATTCGATTATAAAGAAGTTTAATGATGCTCAGATTCATCAACATTTATACACAAACGGCACTTTAGCTACGGAAGAAACATTGAAAGCATTAGGTGAAGCCGGTCTTAATGAAATACGTTTCAATCTAGGTGCTTCTCATTGTTCGGACAAAGTAATTAAAAATATTGGATTAGCGAAAAAATATATTAAAAGTGTAGGTATTGAAACTCCAATGACACAGGAGTTTTTCGAAGCATTTTTTAAGAAAAAGCAAGTAATCTTTGAAACAAAACTCGATTTTATCAATTGTGCGGAATTACATTTAAATGAAAATAACATATATAATTATTATGGGGAAAATATGTATATTTCCAGGCATGGCTATATATCTCCAATTTGGAGCAGGGAATTAACTTTGAAATTCATGAAAATAGCTGATGAAGAAAACTGGGATTTAGCAGTTCATGATTGCTCAAACTACACAAAGTTTGCAAGAGGTTTAAATTTGAGCAGCAAAGCGGGTATGTGGTTCGGAGCCAGTAATTATGCCTGTGAGTTTTCTATGATTCCATACGAAATATTTATACCAATACTGAATGATGATAATTTCAAGTTTATAGACGAAGAAGAATTGCCTGACGACTATAAACCAGAAATTATGGATTTTTAGAATCGTGTGTATCATTTAGTGAGACTCAAGGGGACGGTTCTCTTGTCACGGCTGTGCAACCACACTTTGACTAATACCCGTCAATCCGGCAATCTGCCTGGTCGATATAGGAGCAGATTGTTTGTCTCAAATCAAAAACAATATTCATCAAAAATGTATCGATAAGAATAATGAACCTGTCTCCCTTGGCTCGGAGTACATAAATCCGCCTGGCAGGGCAGCTTATTTAATTTGATTCCTTGCTCCCCATTCGCATAACCCTTCCAAAACAGGCAAGAGTGTTTCTGCTTTAGCTGTCAAACGGTACTCAACTTTAGGAGGAATTTGAGGATACTCTTTTCGTTCTATCAAACCATCTGATTCCAGTTCTTTCAATTGTGAACTCAATATCTTAAAGGTAATCGAGCCAATTTGTCTTTTTAGGTCATTAAAGCGGACTGGCTGATTTTCTGCCAAAAGGTATATAATAACCATCTTCCATTTACCGCCAATCACTGACAAGGTGTATCCAAAAGGTGTATCTTGGATATTTTTTACTTTCCCCTTATATGCAACCATTCCCATAATTAACACTATCCTTTCTGATAGTACCTATCAATAAAGTTCGTACTGTATTTTTATTTGCTGTCTTGTTATACTAAATTTACCTTAAAGTAAAGGAGAGAGAAAATGACTAATATTAAGACTTATAATCATAATCTTTGGGATCATGGCATTTCCCAAGCTTACAGAGTGAATGGCACAATTTATGTTTCCGGGCAATTTTCCCATGATTCAGAGGGCGCATTTATTGGCGAAGGTGACATTGAAACGCAAACTCGCCAGACACTTAAAAATCTTGACCATGTATTAGCGGAGTTTGGTGTCACGAAATCCAATCTCGCTTATGTGGAAATTTATCTGGCAGATGCCGGGAGGCATTCGGATTCCGTCATTAGACTGTTCAAGGGATACTTAGGGAAGCACCGGCCAGCGGGAACTCTTGTAGGAGTGCCGTATTTTGCTTTTCCGACACAATTAATTGAAATAAGTGCTGTCGCATATACAGAATAATGGAAACACGGGGGCAGGCACTTTGTTTCGAAATAACATCTGTCCCCACGTTTCTGGGGTAATTCCTTTTTCTTCCCTCATGGCGCGAAATAGCTTCTGAGCCGGATGTTTCATGATCCGTTCCGGTACTTTTTTTACCGTATTGGCTGATACATGCGTCGCATCTATACTGAGCCCAGTTCCTTGGATGATTTTTGAATGCACTGTCTCCCCTTATATACCCAACCAACTGACATGCGGTTAGTGCATCCATTTGCCGGGACAACATCAGGTGCCTGGCTTTCTGAAGGCGCAGTGCTTTTTGGTATTGTAACGGACTCATGGAAGTAACCGCCTTAAAATGTCCGTGAAAAACAGAAACACTCATATGGGCAAGCCTTGCCAGATCCGCAACCTTCATCGGCTGAGAAAAATTATCACGCAACCAGTCGCCTTTGTAATATGCTGCACGCTTGAGTCTACAAAACCCATTTCGGCAATATGGACACCGATCGGGCTGCGCAGGAGCCGCATCAAAATCTCATCCTTTACAATTGGGGCAAGTAATTCCGTATCGTCGATATTGTCCTGGCACTCCATCAGTCTCGCCACTGCATTGATAATCCCTGCATCGGCGTCAGCCATATAATCCACGCTCTGCGCTTTCGCAGAGGGCAGACCTCGTGGATAAACTTTGGGAACAAACTCCGCGATCTTTTCCGGGTTGAGAGTTAGTCCTACGCCAAGGAACGGTTCGAGGGAGCTGGCTTGCGTGATTTGAAAAGCGATCGGTAGGGCACAGGAAACATGAGCATACATGACCTATCAACTTGAAAAATATCCTGCCCCAGCATGAAGGCCTTTACTCCCTGCGCAACAATTAATACAGAGGGCAGATAAAAAGCTTTCACCCAATTCGTATCCTTTCGGGAATGACGATTGATATGCAGGCCGGAAATGCACTGACTAAAGGTGCCGTCATGCGGAGCATGCTCATAGATTAAGTGTGCCAACCGACTTGTTTCTATTTCCTTTGACGCCTGGGGATTAATTGACCCTGATTGAGAAAAATATCTGTCTGACATTTTCAGATAGCTCCTTTATGAACATTCGTCATCTTGAGTTTTGTAAATAATACTGCGGCGTTCCCCGTTCAATAGATAGGAAAAACACAAGGATAACATAGTTTTTCATAAGATTGCTTAAAGATTATCTTTTGCAATGAAAACCCGAACCCTGCCAAATTTGATAATTTGACAGGGTTCAACAGTATATGTACTATCATTTTTTATGATTCTCTATCCAAATTAGTATATCTTTTTCAGCAGCCGAGCCATTTGCTAGCGACAGGCCTAGAGCGACTAGCTCTTGTTGCGTATAGGGCAAGCGGTAGCCATTGATACGCAGCAAGAGCAACATGGCGGCTACGCCTACTCGCTTATTGCCGTCAACAAAGGCATGGTTATTTACCAAGCTATAAGTAACAGCCGCAATTTTGGCGTTTTCTGACGGGTATAAGTCTTGTCCGTCAAAAGTGGCCAAGGGGCGGTTTATTGCGCTTTCAATTAAACTAATGTCACGAATGCCATGACTGCCGCCGGTTTGTTCTATCAGCTTTTGATGCAGTAGAATAATATCGGGAACGGTCAGGAGGCGCATTATTTCGCCAGCTCCAGCAGTGCCTCTTTGTTTTCGCTAATAATATCATCCATGGCAGTAGTCAATTCATTTTGTTGTTTACTATTAAGAAATTCCACAAAATCAATCACCTGATGTTTTTTATTTTCGGACAATTGTTCAAAGTCCTTTAACAGCTTTTCTGAGAGGGTCATGATGCCACCTCCTATGCGTTTATTATACCCAATAAATCAGCTTGGGAAAAGAGCAAAACTCACAGAATGACTTTAGGAGTTACAGTTTCGGATTTCGCCGTTAGAGATGATAAGGAGGACCGTCTCAGTGAGTCCCGGCAGGATTCAGCCCGTCAATGGCAAACTATATCCAGTAAATATCCTACAGACGGAAGGCGGATGCTATGTCGATTACGGTGAGGGATGCTTTATTGATCGGGGGATTGCAGCATAGCAGGCTGATTGGCGGCAAGGATGGTCTGGATCGAAAGATTGGCTGCGTCGATATTTTGGAAGTGCCGGATGCCTCATTGTGGCTGCGGGAACATGAGCTGCTGGTCACCACCTGTTACGCTGTGCGCAATGATCCGGAAGAACAGCTTAACATATTGCGGGCGATGGCTCGCTCCGGCTCGGCCGCCCTGGCGGTAAAGTTTGGCCGCTTCGTCGGCAGTCCGCCGCCCGAAATGATGAAACTGGCGGACGAACTCGCTATTCCTTTGCTGGATGTTCCGGATGGAGTATCGTTTCTGGATATCACTCACCCGGTGATGACAGCGATTGTGAATCGCCAGGCGGAGAAACTGGCCTACTCAGAGAAGGTGCACCGCCGTTTGACCCAATTGGCCCTTGAACAGCACGGCTTGCCGCCGGTGGCGGTAGAGCTGGCTCAACTGCTGGAGCGGCCGGTGATGATGGCCGATGATAGTTTTAAGCTGATTGCGGCGTCCGATGCGACTTCAGAAGCCTGGGGCGCCGGGATTTCCGTCAAGCTGAAGAAGCAGCCGGATTCCTATTATGTACAAACTGCAGGAATCTGCTGCGATGTTTTTCCGGTTGATGTGCAAACCCGGCGGTACGGCTATATCCTGGTGGTGCGTCCGGCGGAACCCGATATGCTGACAGATATGCAAAATGTCGCTGTGGAGCATGCCGTGACGGTAGCTGCCTTGCAGCTGGCGCGGGAAGAAGCTGTGCGTGAAGCGAGGCATAGTACCAATCGGGACTTTTTGGAAGATCTGATTGCCGGAGCGATTCCAAACCGGGAAATGGCCATAACCCGGGGGGAAGCGATGGGTCTGCGCCTTGATGAACCGTATTATATTATGGTCGCTGACATTGACGGCTTTACCGGTGTGCTGGCAAAGCAGCAGAAGTCCGAGTGCATGGCAAGGCAAATGAAGGGGGAATTGCTGCGGCTGGTTGAACAGGCTGCCGCCGTTTGGCAGAGGCGGACGATGATCGTAAGCCGCAGCGACAGTGTGGTCATCATTTTGTCCGTCGGACAGAAAGGCTCATGCGACTGGCGAAAGCGGCTGGCCGCTTTCGCGGATGGGATCCAGGGGCGAGTGAGGCAGCGCTGGTCAGAGATAACCCTTACCATCGGCATCAGCCGTCTGGGCTCTGACATCTTGGATTTTTCGGGAAATTACCATCATGTGCGGGATATGATCCGGATTGTACGGAAATTGTATGGAAGAGGCAGGACCGTCTTTTGGGATGACATGGAGATTTATAACCTGCTAAGCGGTGACCGCAAACAGTTGGAAATTTTTTATCGGGGGACCCTCGGAGGAATTGACAGGCCGGATATTAAAAACCGGCAGGATCTATTAGAAACTCTGGAGATCTACCTGGAGTGCCAGGGCAATGTTGTAGCAGCGGCTGAAAAATTGTTCATTCATCGCAATACCTTGCGTTATCGGCTGGAAAGGCTGCAAGAATTGCTGGGGCGCGACTGGGATAATCCGGATTACCGCTTTACATTATGGATGGCGTTAAAGGCGCGTAATCTTTTGCAGAAGTGAGAGGCATACCGCTAATTCCTGTTAAGCAACAGTTATTGTGCAAACAGCACAATAACTGTTGCTTATTTTTTGTCGTCACGTACAAAGAGATAATTGTTCATTGTGTGGAATAATACATTACAGGTATTAAAGGTATTTTCGTTAAATTTGGGAGGTGTAAACAAAATGCTTGCAGTGGTCCGCGTCTTTTCGACTGCTGATCCGGAACTGCTTTCTTCACACAGCCGGCTGCTCCAGACTCGCTTTGGGCTGAGAACGGTCACGTATTGTATTCCGGATCAGCCTTTTGGCATTCATGATGATGCATCAGAAGCCCGGGCAGTGCCCAAGATCGTCACTGTGGCCCGGCAGGCGGAGGCAGAGGGTGCTAAAGCCATTTTTGTCAGCTGCGCCGCCGATCCCGGCGTTGCTGAGTGCCGGAAAACTGTTTCGATTCCCGTCCTGGGCGCGGGATCATCTGGGGCTGCGGTTTCACTGGCTGTCGGCTGCCGGATAGGAGTCCTGAATCTCAATGGCCCGACACCGCCCAGGATGGCAAGGCTCTTAGGGGACCGGCTGACAGCCCATATTTCACCTGAAAATGTAGCCAATACAACGGATTTGCTGACTCCGGCCGGACGGCAGGCAGCCCTTGCCGCCGCGAAAAAGCTGGCGGAACAAGCGGATGTGATTGTTTTTGCCTGTACCGGCTTTACAACGATCGGGCTGGCTCCGGTACTGAGAAGCAGCATTCGTATACCGATTATTGATGCGGTAGAAGCGGGGGGAACTGTGGCCAAGCAAGTCCTTTACGCCAATTGAGTCAAGTAAAAGGAGGTTTAAAATGGCAAATCCAGACTACCAGGCCAAAAAACATCCCAGTGCGTTTGAACCGACGGTCCTCATCGTCAACATTGTCCTCTCATTCTTCGGTGCGATTATCGGTTTGCAAATCATCGCTTCATTGGGCGTAACTCCGAATACGGCTATTATCGGTGTGCTGGTCGCCCTCATGATTTCCCGCATTCCTCTCGCGATGTTTAGCAAATTCCGTGATATTCAGCGCCAGAACCTAGTACAGTCGACCATTTCCAGTGCTACCTTTGGCGCGGCGAACTCTCTGTTGCTGCCCATCGGCATTCCTTATCTGCTGGGACGGTCTGATCTTGTTATTCCTATGCTGATTGGCGCGACCATGGGCATGCTGATCGACTTGTTGATGCTTTACTGGATTTTTGACTCCAGGGCTTTCCCTGGCAGCGCCGCCTGGCCTCCCGGCGTGGCGGCGGCGGAAGCGATTTATGCCGGCGATGAAGGCGGCCAGCGGGCTCAACTGCTATTCTGGGGAGTCGGCGGCGGCGTTGCCGGTTCGTATTTCGGCATTCCCATGTCGGCATTAGGGATTACCATGATCAGCAATAAGTGGGCTATGCTGATGTTTGCCGCCGGCCTGCTGCTGCGTGGCTACTCGGTACAACTGTTCGGCATCGACATTAACAAACTGTACATCCCCCATGGGTTTATGATTGGCGCCGGCTTGGTAGCCGGCATTCAGATCATGATGGTTATGTTCAAAAAGAGAAAAGCGGACGGACAGACCGAAGAGACCACCCGCGAATACACCCGCAGCGACGGGGAAGTGCGGACCGGCTTGCTGCGCGGCATCAGCTGCTATATTGCAGCCGGATTCATACTGGCGATTATTTCCGGGATCTATACCGACATGCCTTCCGGTCAACTGATCCTATGGGTGATCTTTTCCGCGCTGGCCTGCGTGCTGGCGGAGTTTATTGTCGGCCTGGCGGCGATGCACTCCGGTTGGTTTCCGGCCTTTGCCACTTCGCTGATCTTTCTGGTCCTGGGTATTTTGATCGGGTTCCCCCCGGCAGCGCTGGCCTTGCTGGTGGGTTTTGTCGCCAGCGGCGGTCCTGCTTTTGCTGATGCGGGTTATGACTTAAAAGCCGGATGGATTCTGCGCGGCAAAGGCGCTAACCACTCATTCGAGCGGGACGGACGAAAACAACAGCTGCTTTCGGGTATGGTAGGCCTGGCCGTTGCCTGGATTACCGTGGCGGCGTTCCACAACGTATATTTCAGTCAAAACATGCTTCCTCCGGTTGACAGGGTGTTTGCCGCTACCATCGAGGCCGGCGTAGACCCGTCTATCATTAGCAATTTGCTGCTGTGGGCGATTCCAGGCGCTATCCTGCAGGCAGTGGGCGGCTCGCGGCGGCAGATGGGTGTGCTGATGGCCACCGGTTTGCTGATTCTGAATCCAGCTGCCGGCTTTACGGTGGTGGCTGGTTTGGCGGTCAGACTGTACATTGAAAAATACAAGGGCAAAGAAGCCATGACATCGGCTACCATCGTCGCGGCCGGATGTATCGCCGGCGACGCGCTGTATGGCTTCTTCAGCTCGGCTTTCAAGGCGAAATGGAGATGATACGATGAAGACTAAGGACGTTAAACTGACGGAGAAACAGGCCGAAGCAGCTGTATTCGGCGGCGCCGTGCTGGGCGGAGGAGGCGGCGGAGCGCTGCAAACCGGGTTGGAATCGGCTCTTCTGGCTTTGCGGATGGGAGATATCGCCTTGACCCCTTTGGCTGCTCTGGATGATGACCGGATCATTCTGACCGTTTCGGCTGTAGGGGCACCGGCAGCTAAGGAGAGATATATCCGTCCGGCCTACTATATCCGAACGGTAGAACTGTTCCGGCAGCGATTCGGCCTGGAGCCGGAAGGGATCATTACCAATGAATGCGGCGGCAACGCAACGGTTAACGGCTGGCTGCAGGCAGCCGTCCTCCAGCTGCCGCTGCTGGACGCTTCCTGTAACGGGCGGGCGCATCCCACCGGCATTATGGGTTCCATCGGACTGCACCGGGATAAAGGCTATGTATCACAGCAAATCGCGGTAGGCGGCGATCCGGCCAGGGGGCGCTATGTTGAAGTCGCCGTAAGCGGCTCGTTAGAGAGCGCCGCTGCCATGGTCAGGACCGCATCGGTCCAGGCCGGCGGTTTGGTTGCGGTTGCCCGCAACCCGGTAACAGCGGGATATGCCAAGCACAATGCCGCGGTCGGCGCCATCAGCCAGTGTATTGAACTGGGGCAGGCCATGCAGGCGGCCAAAGAGAAAAATACGGCGGCAGCCGAAGCGGCGGCGGAATACTTGCAGGGACAAATCATCGCCTGGGGCCGGATTGCGGACATCACCCTGGAGACTCGCGGCGGCTTTGATGTGGGACGGGTCACTGTTGAGGGCGGGAAAGAAAAGCTGGAAATGACCTTTTGGAATGAATATATGACAGCAGAGATTGATGGCGAGAGGCTGGGGACCTTCCCCGATCTGATCGCAACCCTTGACGCCCGGACCGGTAGACCTCTGCCCACGGCCGATATAGAAGCCGGCCAACAGGTCGCCGTGCTGCGGGTGCACCGGGATAAGCTGCTGTTGGGCGCAGGCATGCGTGATCCGGCCTTGTTCCTGGCAGCGGAACAGGCCGTAGGCCGTTCGCTGATCCCATATGTATTCCCGGCGTAAAGCTGCTTGCAATTGAGGAGAAAGGAGCCTGACAATGGCGCTAAAACAGGTACTTGATGTTTATGAACGAATGGACTGTGAATCGGTCAGCGGCAAGGACATTGTGGCATTGGCCCGGACTGCCGGCATACAGGATGCTGCCAGCATTACTGTAAAAGGGCCAAAGGGAACGACCGATTTCATAAAAATCCGGATTCCCGGTAAAAACGGCAAACAAGCCGGCGGCACTGCCCCTACTTTGGGCTTGGTGGGCCGCCTGGGCGGACTTGGCGCCCGTCCGGAGCGCATCGGCTTTGTTTCGGATGGAGACGGTGCTCTTGCTGTCGTAGCGGCAGCGATGAAGCTGGGTCTGATGGCGCAGAGAGGCGACCGGCTGAACGGGGATATCATCATCGCCACCCATATCTGCCCCTGCGCGCCGACCCGGCCGCATCATCCCGTGCCGTTCATGGATTCCCCGGTAGAATTCCATACAACCAACGAATATGAAATTGATGCCGACATGGATGCTGTCCTGGCAGTCGATACCACCAAAGGGAACAGAATCATCAATACTCGCGGCTTTGCTATCTCGCCAACCGTCAAAGATGGTTACATCCTCAGGGTCAGCGAGGACCTGCTGGACCTCATGCAAATCACGACCGGCCGTCTGCCGGCGGTCTTTGCCATTACCACTCAAGACATTACTCCCTACGGGAACGGTGTATTTCATCTCAACAGCATTTTGCAGCCCTCCGTCGCCACCAGCGCGCCGACAGTAGGCGTGGCGATCACTACTGAAACTCCCGTGCCTGGTTGCGCCACTGGCGCCACCCACCTGGTGGACGTGGAAATGGCCGTGCGCTTCTGTCTGGAGGTAGCAAAAGCCTATACCAACGGTCAATGCCAGTTTTATGACGCGGCTGAGTTTGCGCTGTTGCAGAAGCTGTACGGTTCTCTATCCCACTTGCAAACCGGCGGCGGGGTGAAGTAATGAAGGCCCAGGTCACTCTGACCGTCCCGGAAGCAAAGGCGCTGATTGCGGAAGGGATTGCGCAATTGCCGGAAGTGGAACAGGCGCTGCGCGCCGGCAGAGTTTTACTCAAAGGCGGCACTACCGTTGCGGCGGTGGCGAACAGACTGGTCGGCTGCGATCTGCGGATTTCCGGCCGGATCAGTCCCCGTGGCGCCAAGGCGTCAAAAGGGGACTCTGTATTGCCCCACAGCATTCTGATTGAGAAAGGGTCCGTTAAAAATATCGACGGCTGCTTTGGACAAACGGTGGAGTCTTTGCGGCGGGACGATGTCGCCATTATCGGCGCCAATGCCCTGGACAGTCATGGCCGTACGGCTATACTGCTGGGGCGTCCCCTGGGCGGAACCCCGGGGCAGGGTCTGGCTGGCCTGATGGCGCAAGGCTGCCGGGTCATCATCGCTTGTGGCCTGGAAAAGCTGATACCCGGTTCGATTGCGGATGCGATTGCTGCCGCCGGTATCTACTCATCTGACTGGTCCATGGGTATGTCCGCCGGACTTGCGCCACTAGCCGGTGCAGTGATTACGGAACAAAAGGCCCTTGAACTGCTGACGGAGGTCAAATGTACGGCGATTGGCGCCGGCGGCATCGCTGGCGCCGAAGGGGCGACGACACTGGTCATTGAGGGTCAGCCGGAGCCGGTGACCCAGGCAGTAAAGGCCGTATTGGAAGTGAAAGGCGCAGCGCATGCGGGCTGCCCCGTCAGTCTGGAAGAATGCCGGGCAGGCAGTCCCGCCTGCGGCGTTCATCAAAGCTGCGCCTGGCGAATGGAGAAAGGAGAGAGTCTGACATGGCGTTTAAGATAGGAGCCATTACCATTGGCCAGTCGCCCCGCACCGACGTGGTGCCGGAAATGATTGGCTTGCTTGGGGATGTAGAACTGGAGCAGCGGGGCGCGCTGGATGGAATGAGCGCAGAGGAGATTGCCGCCCTTGCGCCGCAGCCGGGTGACTATATCTTAGTAACCAAACTGCGTGACGGCAGTTCGGTGCGAATTGCCGAGAAGCATATTTTACAGCGTATTCAGAATCATATTGACGATTTAGTCCGCAACAGCGCGGAAGGAATCCTCATGTTGTGCACCGGGGAATTCCCGGGCTTTCAGTGCGAAAAGCCCATCCTATATCCCCAGCGGCTGCTGCAGCACTTTGTCGCCGGGACCATGGCCGACCGGAGCATCGGCGTCCTTACACCCGACATCAGCCAGGTGCCGCAGGCGGCACGGCGCTGGAAAGAGTACGGGATAAAAAAGGTCCTTGTTGAGCCCGCCTCCCCCTACGGCGATCCGGCCGATGTGCTCAAAGCCGCTCTGATCCTCAGGGAGCGAAAGGTGCAGACTATTGTCATGGATTGTATCGGTTACACCTGTGTAATGAAACAGGAGATTGTCAGACAGACCGGACTTCCGACCATTGTGCCGCGCACCGTTGCGGCAAGAGTAGCAGGGGAATTGTTTGGCTGACAGAGGGGCTCACAGGTTCGGATTCCACCATCTCCATCGCCAGTAAAAATAAGGTATGACAAAGGTTTAATGCCCTTGCCATACCTTATTTTATGTGTTTCTCGCAGGATGCGGACGGACAGGAGAATCCGTCCATCGGTATCATCATCTGCAAAAGCAAGGACCGTAGAGAGTGGAATATACCTGAAGGGGTAGCAAAGGGACGAGGGCGTGACAACGCATCATTTTAGAAGCAAATAATAGGACTAAAGTTGTCGGCAACCCCGTCCCCGCGACACCCCCGCTTCTGATATTGTGCGCATTCTCTATGGCAGACGGGATTATATGAAAATCGTGTTTGGAGAACCGCACAAAGACGGAACTGATTTTTGACGGACGACTATCCGCTTTAAGGAAGATAGCTGGTTGCAGCTGCAGCTGGCTATTTTTTATGCGATGAATAATTTTGAAATTTGGCAGGTTTAAAAATGAAGCGCAATGGAATGTAAGGGGATGAGCGCACTAAAAAAGCGAGGCGCGCGACTTGCCGGAGAGATGCGCAAAAAACAAAGACACAGGAGGAATCCATTATGGCAGTATCCAAGGTTCCCCAATCCAGCCGGGCGGGGATCAAAGTCCAGACCGGCGTCAGCACCGCCGGCGCCCCGGTGTACCGCGTCCGCAGCCTGCAAAACGTAAAAGCCGCCGCCTTAGACGAGGATGTTTACGCCGTGGCCCAGGCCATGGCCGCGCTGCAGCAGCACGCCGTCGTCTCCATCAGCCGCGTGGACGAAGCCAACTTAGTGAATGAGTAATCCCTGAAACCATCCATCCCCATCCCATTATGAAGAAAAGGAGGAATGCCTCATGAACAGAACCCTTGAAATGGTCTTCCGGGCCGCCAATGGCCGGGAAGTGACCATCAGTCTGGCCGATCCCCTGGAAAACCTGACTCTGGCCGGTGTGACCGCCGTCATGGCAGACATCATCGCCCGCAATATCTTCATCACTACCGGCGGCGAGCTCCGGGATATCATGGACGCACGGATCCGGACCCGCGAAACCGTTTCTTTAGCCTAACTGGATATTTCGTACAGTAAAACAATAGCATCGATGCAGGACGAACCCGCCGGGTCCGGCGGGTTCGTCCTTTTCATGTGTGTTGTGTATGGAACGGCCATGATCCGCAGAAATGACAAAAGGAGAACAGAAGTAGTGTTTTCCTATCAACTTGTAACGGTGGCGTTGTGAGGTTTCTTCTGCCTCACCTATGATATCCTCATACAGGCGGATAAGCTTGGGCCTGAGAGTTTGATTTTATTTTCTATTCCATCTCTGCCCAGGTCGCCTTTTTCGTTCCAGAACCGGGCAGCTACATGATCATCATCGCGTGGCCTCCTGTTCGTTCCCCTTACGGTTTAAATAGCGCCATAAGGTGGTGCGGCTGATTCCCAGTTGTCGGGCAGCAGCCGCCCGGTTGCCGCCGTGGGCCGCCACGATTTGAAAGATGATATCGCTTGTGATTTGCTCCAAGGTGCGCTGGGTGTCAAGGACGGCGGGGATAGGGGCCGCGTTGCGGACCAACGCTCGCTCTTTGGCAAGGAGTTCCGCCACAACGCTGCTGCGGATATAAGTGGAAGTGGTCAAGGTGGCCAGCGTCTGGAGCACATGCTTAAACTGGGTATAATTGTTGGGCCACTCATACTGGCGCAGCTGCTCGATGGCGTGGGGTTCAAAACCGGCAATTTGCTTGCCTATCTCCAAGTTCAGGCTGGCCAGATATAGGCTGGCCAAAGAGGGAATCTCATCGGAACGGCTACGCAGGGGGGGCAGGTTCAGAGTCAGGCAACCCAGCCGGGTGCTGAACATTCGCAGCACCTCCGGCCCGGGGTCGCCGGCCTTGCAGGCGCAAGAGAACAGTAGGCGCACCCGGTTGGCCAGACCGGTCTCCAAAATAACGGAGAGCAGCTCCAGTCGCCGGTTTTCGGGGAATACCTCAAAATTCTGAAAGTATACCGTGTTGCCGGTGCCGTTCAGAGGGGAGTTGTAGTGATTAAGCAGAAAATCCCAGCCCTTGTCGCTCATCAGAACGCAGTTTACAACGACAAAGGGCTTGGTGGACAGCGGGCTGCGCAGATAAAGGAACCGGGCGATTTGCTCCTTGCCGGTTCCAGTT
Source organism: Acetonema longum DSM 6540 (assembly GCF_000219125.1). Taxonomy (NCBI): domain Bacteria; kingdom Bacillati; phylum Bacillota; class Negativicutes; family Acetonemataceae; genus Acetonema; species Acetonema longum. The sequence goes on along the minus strand of NZ_AFGF01000024.1, from coordinate 5,129 downwards.
TCGCCGATAATCATCACTGGTTGACGAGTGGCGGCAACGGCCGGTATTGTCGCGTCCAGCTCTCCCATGGCGCCGCTGATGTTGTAAAAGCTGTTCATAAAGAGGTGCTCACACTCGCTCTTATTCAAGAACCGCAGGCCGGACCTGTGTGAGTACAAGGGGATGCGTGAAGGCAGACAATAAAAGAGATAGTAGTGGGCCAAATCCATGGTGAGGATCTGAGCGGTGACGGTATAGAGCAGGCCCCGATCGCTGCGATAAAACTTCAGAGTACCGTTTGCAGGGATCTCGCGAATCTTAGACTGCAATGTGGCCGCCAGCTCAGCCGGCGGCTCGGTGGGCGTAAAGTGGAACAGCTCTCCATCCCTATCCAGCACCACTATACGGCCATTCTCCTCCTGGGTGATGCTGCGCAGGAAGAGGTTCTCCTGCCGCAGGCGGCGGAACCGGGCGCTGAGCATCAGCGCTTGGTCGATGGCGGCGTGAAGGCTCTCCACGCCGGAGATGATGAGGAATGCGTCCAGCTCCATCTGCCGGGCGATGGTATGGGTGACCATATCGCAGACTACCATGCGGTAGCCCCTCTGTTTCAGTCGCTCCAGTGTGTGTGCCACCTCGTCGGCGCTGCGGACTGTCAGGATGTCCAATTTATAGCGTAGCAGATCACACAGGGTATGGGCCGGCTTCGTAATGCTGGGGAACCCCACGATGGCATAGAGATTCGAGTAATTCTCCGCCAGCTTGATTGCCCGTAGCACGTCGTAAACCGACAGCTGGATCTCCACCACCGGAATGTCCGTTACTGTCCGGATCAGCTCTGCGGTGCAGCCCCGGGAGATGATACAGTCATAGGTATTGGGCGGAGCGCTGCGCACGATGGCTACGCCCTCCTCCAGATCGCCGGTATATGCATCCAATTGTATATTGGAGTAAGCCTCTGCCACACGCTCCATAGAGTTCTGCATCCCCTTATAAGGGGCAATACCCAGAATATGGATAGAAGAATCGGTCATAACATCCCTCAGTCCTTTCTGCCGTTGATGGCCCTATTCTGCGGCCACGCCCGCCGGACGGAAGCAAAATACGGTGCAAAATCCTTGTATCATTGCCCATCAAGCGCCGGTTACCGAGCCTGCGAAGCAGCAAACAGCGAGCCAGTGGCGCAAAAACGCTGTAATGATCGCCTAATTGCGGTTATTATACTACATTTTTTACAGAAAGGCACCGCATGAACGTTCACAAATGAAACACTATTTGCCTGATTTTTAAAATTTTCTTGATTTGTTTCAAATTAGGACATATTTTTAGATTTTTGCCGCTGCCGCCGGGACAGAAACCTGCTATAAATAGAACAAAGCCCCCTTGGAGGAGACGATAAACTGAAGAGACAGGAGAATTTTGTATGATCCTTCTTTTAATGATCGCGGATGACTTTACCGGTGCGTTAGACACTGGCGCACAGTTTGCCGCCCACGGCGTTCGTACCCGTGTGGTCGTCGGCCCGGATGTGGATTTCGCCGCCGCGCAGGCAGAGGTCTTGGTGGTGGACACGGAGACCCGCCATCTGCCCGCCCGGCAGGCCTACGACATAGTAGCACAGCTGACAGTGCAGGCAGAGCAAGCCGGCGTCCCCTACATCTATAAGAAAACGGACTCTGCTCTGCGGGGCAATATCGGCGCGGAGCTGACAGCCCTGCTGCGGGCCAGCGGACGGTGGCAGCTTCCTTTCCTGCCCGCCTTCCCCCAGATGGGCCGCGTTACGGTGGGTGGCATCCACCTTGTGGATGGCGTGCCGGTGACAGAGAGCCCGTTTGGCGCAGATCCCTTTGAGCCGGTGCGCCACTCCGTGGTCACGGAGCTCATCACGGAGCAAAGCTGTGTGCCGGCCCACAGCTTTCCTGCGCTGACCTCCGGCGACCCCGTGCCGGAGGCGGAAGGCATTCTGGTGTTTGATGCGGATAGTCCCGCGGACTTGCTGTCCACCGGCAGACAGCTGGTGAACAATGGTGGGCTGCACATCATGGCAGGCTGTGCCGGATTTGGCACAGTGCTGCCGGAGCTTCTGGGCATCGCAGCGGACGCGCCGCGGCAGCCGCCAGAGTTGCATCCTCGTTTGCTGGTGGTCTGCGGCAGCGTGAACCCCATTACCATGAGCCAGTTAAGAGTGGCAGAGAAGGCCGGCTTTACCCGCATCCACCTGACGCCGGAGCAAAAGCTGGAGGCTGACCACTGGCAGAGCCCCCGGGGCCAGTGGGAATTTCAGGACATTCACCGCCGTCTGGGGGAGAATTCCCTGTGCATTATTGACGCAAACGACGTGGGGGACAACGCACTGACCGAGTCCTACGCCTCCGCCCGGGGCATCCAGGCCGAAGGCGTCCGCCTGGGGGTGGTCCGGTCCATTGGCTACCTTGTGAGCGCCCTCTTTACCAGCTTCGCCTTAGGGACGCTGCTGATCACCGGAGGCGACACCCTTCTGCAGTGCATGGAGTGCGTGGGTGTCAAGGAGCTGGAGCCGGTGTGCGAGCTGGAGAAGGGCGTCGTCCTGTCCCGGTTTATTTATAAAGACTGTAGCAGGTATGTGATCTCTAAGTCCGGTGGCTTCGGGCAGGAGACGCTGCTGATAGATCTGGCACGCAAAATCTCTGGCACTACAAAACAGGAACCCCCCAATTTTTAAATGAGGAGGACAATAACATGCAATATGCAAAGCTACCTGGTCTGACCTGGGACGGCACCATCTACCACAATAGTGACATGGGAACTCTGGAGGCGCTGCTGCCCACCGGCGGATACCCAACCGCCCATGCCCCGGCAATGCTGGAACTGCCCAACGGCGACCTGCTGTGCTGCTGGTTCGCCGGCACCTATGAAGGCAGCGCCGACATCCACATCATCTGCTCTATCCTGCCTAAGAATAGCCCAGCCTGGCTGCCAACCGTCGATATCTCCGGCGACTCCACCCGCAGCGAGCAGAACCCCTCCCTCTTCTACGGCCCCGATCATGCCGTCTGGGCCATGTACACCGCCCAGCTAGACCGTCAGGAGGGCAAGGACAACATGCAGTACACCGCTATGGTTCGCTGCCAAAAGAGTACCGACGGCGGCAAGACCTGGGGGCCCTATGAGACGGTTTTCCCGGAGGAGGGCACCTTCTGCCGTCAGCCGATCCAGATCCTGTCCAACGGGCGCTGGATCTTTGGCAACTGGCTGTGCACCGATTCGAAGGATGGTCTGTCCGACGATCCCAGCGTCTTTCGCATCTCGGATGACGAGGGCAAGACCTGGCGGATGGTCATGATGCCGAAGAGTAATGGGCATGTTCACCCCAATGTAGTAGAGCTGGAAAACGGCCATCTGGTTGCCTTTATGCGCAACCGCGAGGCTCACCGCATCCACCGCAGCGAGTCCTTTGACTGGGGCGAGACCTGGAGCAAGCCGGCGCCGACCCCGCTGCCCAATAACAACTCCAGCATCAGCGCACTGCGGCTGCAGAGCGGGCGTATCGCCATTGCCTACAACCCCACCTGCACGCCAAATCCCCAGTCCGGCAAGGCTGCCTGGCCTGGCCTGCGCTGCCCGGTGGCGGTGGCCCTGTCTGAGGATGGCGGTCTGACCTTCCCCATTGTCCGCTGGATGGAGCGGGGCGAGGGTTTCATAGGTGATGAAAACAAGACCAACAATCGGCAGTACGAGTACCCCTATCTGATGCAGTCCGTCGACGGAGCGCTGCATCTGGCTTATGCATCCCACACTCGCGCCGGAGTGAAATATGTTCGCTTCACCGAGCAGGACGTGCTGGGGGAAAAGCGGGAACGGGTGGGACTCTATAACCCAACAGCTGCCCAGAGTCGCTAAGAGAGCAGGGGGAATCGGCGGGGAAAATGAAAAAAATTGTGAATATTAAATGTATTTTTATGCAATTTTTTACCGATAGGAGTGATGTCAGATGCAGACTGTATATAATTTAAAAATGCCCCATGCCGTCTACGGCGGCGAAAACTCAATAGACAATATCACTGCAATCTTAAAGAATAATCAAATTAAGCGTGTAGCCATGTTTACCGACAAGGGAATACATGCCTCCGGCTTGTTTGATCTGCCGGAAGCTGCAGTAAAGGCTGCGGGAGCAGATTACTATGTGCTGGACGAGATTCCGCCAGAGCCATCATACACAGCGGTGCAGAATATTGTTGACAGGTTCAAAGAAAGCGGCGCGGATATGATTATTGCCTGCGGCGGCGGCAGTGTTTTGGATGCTGCCAAGCTGGCCAGCGTGCTTGTAACCGGTGAATACGGCGTAAGGGAACTACTGGCTGAGCCGGGGCTTGCCAAAAAGTGTGTTCCAACAATTCTGATTCCCACCACCGCCGGCACCGGTGCGGAGGTAACTCCCAATGCCATTGTCGCAGTTCCGGAAAAAGAGCTGAAAGTTGGCATAGTCAACGAAAATATGATTGCCAATTATGTGATTTTAGATGCCCGAATGATTAAAAATTTACCCAGACAGATTGCTGCCGCTACCGGCGTGGATGCCTTAGCTCACGCTATTGAGTGCTACACCAGTAAAAAGGCCAATCCATTCTCAGATACCTTTGCAATGGAAGCGCTGGATCTGATTTTGAACAATATTATCCCTGCCTGTGATGATCCGGAGGCGATGGAAGCTAAGAGCAAGATGCAGATTGCTGCATTCTATGCGGGAATTGCCATCACAGCTTCCGGTACCACAGCTGTTCACGCCCTGAGCTATCCTTTGGGCGGCAAGTATCACATTGCCCACGGAGTTTCCAATGCTATCTTGCTGGCACCGGTTATGCGTTTCAATGCACCTGTCTGCCAGGATCGTTTTGCCAAGGCCTATGATCGCTGCTGCCATGACACCGAGAATATCTGCCAAACAACGAATGAAAAGGCAGAATGGATGATTGAGCAACTTGAGCGAATCGTACGTCATTTGGAAATTCCAACTAGCTTAAAGGAATTCGGCGTTCCGCCCGAGGATTTGGATGGCTTAGTAGAGGCCGGCATGCAAGTGCAACGCTTGCTGGTCAATAATATGCGTCTTGTAACGGCAGAGGATGCAAGAAAGCTGTACTTAGAAATCCTGTAAATTATTATGCAAATAG